>NZ_JAYUPA010000919.1:0-2916 GCF_043760365.1 Armatimonas sp. | reverse complement strand
GTAGTCTTGACAGCGCTGCGCTACCCGGCTACCTTTGCCTTGAGGATCGTGCGCCCTTCCCGGAGTACATCCTCATTTTTCTTCTCTCTTCTAATTTTTCCTTGCGCTTTGTTTGGGCTTCAAGGCGCTTGGCTTCGAGGTATCGGTCGGCGTGCTCACCGACTGCTGCGTCAATGACTTCTACCGTCTTCGGGTTTGAGACGAAGATGACCAGAAGGAGTGTCGCCATACCAACCACGGTTGATAGATCAGGCATTTGATCTTGATTAGTTTGATGAAATACGGGGTCTGCTGTTGTCTTAAGGTGGCATCTGCGAGTTGTTAAAGTTGTTGTCGTTTTGGATGATCGACCTCTCATCCATCACTAATACAATAACAAAATTGTTATTGATTGTCAAGCGATTTACTGTCGATAAGTATTCCCCAAAACGTGCTTGATAAGACGGAATCCCTTGACTTTGATAACAAATCTGTTATTGTTAAGATGCGAAGAGAGGGGCAGAAATCGCCCCCCAGGCTTCTCATCAACACATAGCAACCATGAGCAACCAACCCCTTTCCACACCCACTCCAGAAATTCTACCCACCCCAGAAATCCTAGAGCAGACAGCCATCCCACTTGCTTGGCTTGGGGATCTGCTTATCTCCTTGCGCAATGAGCGGGGGCTCTCCCAGCGTCAGCTTGCCGAGCGGCTAGGGATTCATCAAGAAGTCATTGCCAGGTGGGAGACAAGCAAATACGCCACTGCCAGTTTGGAACGTCTTCGTAAAGTAGCGGAGGCACTGGACGCCGATATTCGGGTGACGCCTCATCACGCTGGCGACTCAGACAAAGCCTAGTCCACAGCCTTTACATCTTGTGCCTGATTTACGTCTTGCTCCTGACCACTCGACAGGACAGACGTAGCCAGCAGGGGCTGAAGATTCACCATGCCACTGTACCGCCAGACAGGGTGCTCTAAGCCACCTTGCTTGAGATCTTCGACCGTTGCCACGTATGCGCTCTCTTTGATGGGAGACCTAGCCAACTCCTGTGCGAGCCGATCACGGCGTCTTGCCGTAAGTGTTATGACAAGAACCCGCGCCTTTTTGCGTCCCCCAGTCGCTTCCGCCACGACATCACTTTCCAATAATTCGGCATACTCCCCTGCCTTTTTCTCCCATTGATCGCCACGCTCCGTTCCTCGATCTGCTTCCACGAAGCCGACCAGGGAACCTACAGATTTAATTCGATAGACAAACCACGCATCAGGGCGGACAGGTGGGAGATGAGCCGCAGGACCATCTAGCCAACGCTCCACAAAACCACCTTGGATATGATTACAAAGCTCAAGCCAGATGCGCACATCGCGAACAAGAAGCTCGTGCGAGAGAAAAAGTGCATTTCGAGGACCATAGTCGGGAAGCTTACGGGCGGCTGCCTCGTCGGAAATTCGCCTAGCCCGCTCAAGGAACTGAATCGCCGCGCGCGTCGGAATGTAAATATTTTGCCCTGGGCCGAACGCTAAGTTTGGGCCATTTTCTTCGGGGGGAGCTAGATTAGCATACGGAACCGCGATTGTGTCCACCATCCTCAAGTCGAAAAGGTGGCGAAGGTGTTTAGTGACGGCCTCCTCCTTCATCTGGGCGATTCGAGCAACCTGCCCAGTGCTGAGTATCCCACACTCAGCGATATAGCTAAGGATACGTAACTTCAGCGGGGTCATACTCCGTTTAGGTACCCCAGGCTCGTAGCGGCGGCGGCGATCTGATCCTTCCTCTTGTTGCTCTTCTTGTTTTTTGGGCATCAGAGACTGTCATCCTCGCCAAAGTACCTCTCGGACTTTGGCTTATTCGTCTTTGGTAATGAGCTTACGGAGGGCGAGTTTACTTGAGCTTGCTTAGTCAGGGTATCAATTTGATCTTCACGCCACAGCTCCGTTTCGTTGATTTCTTTCTGGCTCTGTCCATTGACCTCATAAGAGCGGCGAACATAATCCTGAAAATGTGGATCGGTTTCCATTAGGGGATCGTCAACATCGACGATCCGTGTCTGACGCACCTTTGGAGTTTGCTTCGGTCCCTCGGTGGTGCGGATAATAGTATGGCGCTCCGGGAGAATCTGGGCTGCACGCTCCCACTCAGCCTTACCCATCTGACTTCTGTTTTTTACATCTACCACGACAATAGAGGGAATCGTCACACGAAGCTGATCATCCTGAATTTGCCAGGTTGGCCACGCTCCTGAAGGATTGCAACGAATAAGTAAACGGAGGAAATCCGCTAGTCGCACCGTTTCTGTGGGGGCGACCTCTACATAAAAATCACCACCCTCGTAGCTCCTGCTCAGTCCAAGATAGGCATTAATGAGCACGGGTTCAGTAGGGAACTCTTTCTTGAGTTGTGCGCTGCACTCCTGCTCGTAGCGTTTCTCAGCCTCGCCTAAAATGCGCTCGCATACCGCCTGGTTTTCCTGCGTAATCTTGTCGCGCTCTGCCTCCCATTCTGCGATAATAGCTAACTGCGCCTCCCTAGCTTGCTGGTAAAGATTAAGTTCAGCATTATACTTTTCTCTCTCGCGACGGAAGTGCCCCTCTTGCCCCTTCTGTCTCTCCGCGAAGGAATCCAGCTCGTCTATTAACCCTTGCTCTTCTCGTGGAAGGTAAACAAAGTTGGAATTTTTAGTACCCGCGCCCAACCAGCGCTCGGGTCGCTCTTTGGCGGGTGGAGGTGGAGGTGGTTGACGCAAGCCAAACCAATTGAAGCCTTGCGGTGGTGGTGGTGCAGGCTTGGGCGGAGTTTTATTTATATGGATATGCTGAACCTCTTCTGTAAAAGCTCAGTACAGGACAAAAAATACTGGTAATTTCTACAGGATGAAAGGCACCGCCTTGGCATGATACGACAAGGTCGCTATAACACAGATCGCGACCAAAA
>NZ_JAYUPA010000918.1:0-8262 GCF_043760365.1 Armatimonas sp. | reverse complement strand
CAAGCTTGTAGCGACCCGCATCGCTCTTGCCATATTGTTTGACACCTATCGCGGTAAATAATGGGCCAAAGACAAACACATACCAGTTGTGCACCATGAAGTCCGACATGTTAAAGAGTGCTTCGGTCATGGGCGGCATTTTTGCCCCCATGTCGCTAAACATCTGCTTGAAAGTCGGAAGGATAAACATAAACATTGCCGCGAGGATAATCATGGCAAAGACTAAAACAATGACCGGGTAGGTAAGCGCCGACTTAACTTTCTGGCGGATCTCTTGCTCTTTTTCCAAAAACTGCGCCAGACGGTCCAGGATCGTATCGAGGATACCTCCTAGCTCCGCCGCACGGATCATGTTGATATAGAGCTTCGAAAAACAGTTAGGATATTTTGTGAGCGAGTCCCCCAGAGAGATACCTGTCTGGACATCGCGCTTAATCGCTGTTAGAGCCTGCTTCAGAGGCGGGTCTTTGGTCTGCTGCTCCAGAATATCGAGGCACTTCAGAACGGCAAGACCAGCATCTATCATCGTGGCGAACTGCCTAGAGAAGACCACCAGCGACTGGAGCTTGGGAGCTCCCATGGCTTTTTGGGAGCCACCAGAGAACAGACTGCTGGTTTTCTGCTCGCTAATACCCAAGATATGGAGGCGCTGCTCGTGAAGACGGCTAAGAACCGCTCCCTCAGATTCTGCCTCCATTCGGCCTTTTACTGTGTTGCCGGAGGAGTCAATGACATCATAAACAAAGGTTGGCATGGAAGTTTAGCTTCCTCCCTTCAGGTGACGCAAGAAGCTATCACGGTCGTTCGAGCGAGAGAGTGCTTCCTCCATTGTGACCATTCCCGAGCGATGCAGCTCGGCCAGAACTTTATCCATTTGTTGCATACCAATCTGCCCGCCGGTCTCAATGGAGCTCAGTAGCTGGTGGCTCTTACCTTCACGAATAAGATTGCGGACGGCGGAGGTAGCTACCATGATCTCAATGGCTGCCACACGTCCTCCGCCCACCATGGGAAGAAGCTGTTGCGCGACGACTGCCTGCAGGGAACCTGCGAACTGCACGCGGATCTGATCCTGCTGATCGGAGGGGAAGACATCAATGATACGGTCCACGGTAGCCGGGGCGCTCCGCGTGTGGAGTGTCCCGAAGACAAGGTGACCTGTCTCCGCCAAGGTGAGCGCTGCTGCAATCGTCTCTTTGTCGCGAAGCTCACCCACAAGAATCACATCGGGGTCTTCGCGGAGGGCGGCACGGATAGCGTTGGCAAAGGTCTGTGAGTCGTGGCCTATCTCGCGCTGATTTACCATCGCCACTTTATGACTGTGGATGTACTCAATAGGGTCTTCCATGGTTAAAATGTGTACAGGACGCTCGGCGTTGATCACATCAATCATGGACGCAATCGTGGTGGATTTGCCCGAGCCCGTTGGCCCGGTGACCAGAATCACGCCCGAGTGTTTTTTGGTCAGCTCCTTAAGAATAGGGGGCATGCGCAGGGAGTCGAGCGAGGGAATCTTGGCGGGAATGGCACGCATGGCGCAGCCTACCGAGCCGCGCTGACGGTACACATTGAAGCGGAAGCGTCCCACGCCATGCACTCCGTAGGAGAAGTCCAGCTCTTTCGTACGCTCGTAGCGCTCGATCTGATCCGAGAGCAAAATATCGTAGACCAGCCGCTGTACTTCGCGTGGGGTGACCACTTCCCAAGGAGTAGGAATGAGCTTGCCATCCACACGAACCATCGGGGGAAGGTTGACCGTCAAGTGGATATCCGATGCCTTCATCTGCTGGCTATAGTGCAGGATGTCATCAAGATGGGTATCTCCAAGCGGTGTCACACTGGGAGCAGAGCGTACTTCTTCGAAGCTATCATTTCCCAGAGGGCTCTGGTTGGACATGCCCGGTGGCATGAGCAGGGCGCCATCTTCAAGAAGTCCACGAAGCATCTGTGTGCTATCCAGTGCGGGCAGGGCAGACGGTGTCGCAGTCCGGTTCCCTCCCCCTTGAGGCAGGGGCGCAAGATCATCGTCAGGCAGGAGTGAGTTCATGCTCTCCATTTTCGGACGATCCCCTTAAACTCTTCAGGGCGGACTCAGGACGAAAAAAAAGTAGAAAAAACTTGTCTAAGTGCCAAGTATTGAGATGGCAAACTATGGCTTTTTTCTCTGACAGTATCGGGATAGTCTCCGAACCGACGGTGCAACGCTGGCTGCAAGAGTATGTACGCCGTCGTGGGGCTGGGGATGGGCGCTCCTCTAGCGACTTACCGCTGCCTCTTCTCAAAGAGAATATTGCTTGTGCACACAGCTCACTGGTAGAGTCTGTCGCACGTAAGTTTTTGGGGACCGGTGAGCCTCTGGAAGATCTGGCTCAGGAAGGCTACTTGGGGCTTCTTTCTGCGCTTGAGTACTATGACCCTAGCAAGGGCGTGCGTTTTTCCACCTACGCTACCCATTTTATCAGTGGCGCAATCCGCCACTTTCTCCGGGATCGAAGCCGAATGATCCGCGAGCCCGCCTGGCTCCAGGAGATGGCTGGAAAGATGGAGCGGGCCATCGAGGGGCTGACCGCCCAGCTGGAGCACGAGCCAACCTCGGGGGAAGTTGCCGCCGCACTCGCGATTCCTGTGGAGACGGTTGAGGAGATTCTTGCCTCGCGGAGTGCCTCTCGGGTTATTTCCTATGATGTGAGCCGTGGCGATGAGAGTGAGGAAGACCTTCTGAATCGCTGCGATCTTGGCGATAAGGCATCCCTCTCCGCCCTGGTAGAAAACCGCGTGGTGCTCCATGAGAGCATGCAGCGTCTTCGTCCTTTTGAGCAGCAGGTAATCTACGAGTTCTACTTCCGTAACCTCAACCAGACGGAGATTGCCACTAAGCTGGGAGTCTCGTGTAACTATATTTCAGTGATGCTGCGTAAGTCCGTGGAGCGCCTGGGCAAGATGATGGGGGAGGCCGAGGCCTACGACCGGCACCGCCGCCCCGAAGCCTCCGTGGTAGACACACTCACCGGCCTCTACACGCTGGATCACTTCCGGGCACGCCTTGATGAAGGGATCTCACGGGCTGTGCGGGCAGGAATGCCCATCTCTCTGATTCAGTTTCATATCCTGGGAATCCCCTCCAGTGGACGGGCACGGGACGAAGCTTTGGAGCAGTGTGGGAGCCAGCTGCGCTGCTCGATCCGTCGCATGGACATGGCGGGGCGGGGCGGGGGCGATAGTCTGCTGGCAATTCTAGGTGGGACGGGGCCTCAGGTAGAGCTGGCAGCCCAGCGCTTGATCCGTGTTCTGGAAAGTGCGAGTGCTCACGTACGCTTGCCTCTGTGTGTCGTGGCGGGAACTGCCTGGCATCCGGAGCAGGGCCGAACAGCGGACGATCTCTTCCGCGAGGCACAACGCTCCGTGGACGAAGCCCTGGAACGACAGCCCCAAAGTCTTTCTAAAGCAGCGTAGCCTCCGGGTACAATGCCCCTGCTATGCCAAAGATTCCACAGGTGCTCGCCGGGCTCGTGGTGCTCGCCGCTGCGGGAGGCGGTGTCTTCTACTGGCGCTCTCTTCCGCCTAAAGTTGACGTGGTTCTTCCTCAAACTAAAATCGTAACGGAGAGCATTGCGGCCTCGGGGCGCTTGCGGGGTGAGCTTGAGACCAGTGTGGGCGCACGGGTGAGTGGGCGAGTGGCGAGTGTTGCCGTGCGCGAGGGTGATAAAGTTCGCTCCGGCCAGATCCTTGCCCGGCTCGATGATGAAGTCTTGCGCTCACAGCTCTCCCAGACCCAGGATGCGGTTCTGACGGCACGCGCTGCACTCGGACAGGCACAGGACGCCATTCGCACGGCGCAGTCACAAGTCGCTGTGGCCTCGCGCCCTCCCCTTGCGTCGGATGTTACGCGGCTCAAGGCCGATATCAACCAGGCAGTTGCCGTGGCTGAGGCGCGGCTTGCGGTGACCAGGCAGAAGCTTATTTTTGCCCAGCGTCGGCTGGCGGAGCTCCGAAAAGGCCCACGCGACGAAGAAATAGACGCTACCGAAGCGCAGGTACGCCAGGCGGAGGCTAGCCTCGCACAGGCTGATCGGGATAGAAATCGTCAGGCCCAGCTTGCCAAAGAGGGAGCCGTGTCCCAGGCCGCCGCGGACCAAGCGGAGACGGGGTTCTGGGTGGCGAAGCGCATGCTGGAGAACGCTCAGGCACGGCTGCGGCAGCTTAAAGCGGGCACACGCCCCGAGCAGCTTGAACAGGCCGAGGCCGATACGAAAGCGGCGGAGTCCGAGATTCATGCCAGCGAGGCCACTCTGGCTGGGGCAAGAGCCTCAGGCAAAGCGCAGCTCGCCTCGCTGCTGGCAAGCCCGCGCGTGGAAGACATCACCGTGACCCAAAACCGGGTGCACGAAGCCACCCGTGCCCGCGAGGTTGCCCAGGCGCGGCTTGCCGAGGCGGAGCGCACGCAGGAAGTCGCAACGCAGCGGCTTGCCGATGTGATTGTCACGGCACCATTTGAGGGCACGGTCACCCAGATCGTCACCGAGGCGGGCGGTGTCACCGGCCCCAACGCGGCGCTCGTGCGGCTGGTGCGAACCTCCGTGCCGGAGATCCGCATTGATCTGGATGAGGTCAATCTGGGCAAACTCCAGACGGGCCAGGAAGCCGTTGTCGCCAGCGATGCCTATCCCCGCCAGACCTTCCGGGCCAAAGTCCGTGAGCTCGGAGCGCAGGTAGACACCGAGCGCGGCACGGTGGAGGTGCGCCTGACCCCCGTAAACCCACCCGCCTGGCTACGGCCCGGCCAGACTCTCTCCGTTAATATTAGGCTCGGCGAGCCCACGTCGCGCCTGGTAATTCCGCTCACGAGTGTCACCACCATTGGCGGCATCTCGACGGTATTGATCGTGGACGGCGACGAAATCAAAAAGAAAGTCATTACGGCGGGGCCACCCGGCCCGGATGGGATTCCCGTGCTCGCGGGTCTGGAGGCGACCACGCAGGTACTCCTCAATCCTGTGGGCCACAAGCCGGGCGACAAGCTCGAACCGGTCATCGTCAAGCCCTCACCCGGCCCCGGGAAGTAGGCGATTATCGCCGTGGATTGAAATCCCGGCTAGCGAAGAAAAGTCCGCCTGCGCGGACTGAGAGAATGGTTGCGATGGCTGATGTCTACAACAGAGTTTTCTTGCACCTGATCTGGGCGACGTATGATCGCTTGCCAAAACTAACACCCGAGGTACGGGCACTTGCCTATTGGAAAATTACCGCTGAGGCTGAAGCGCTCCGCTGTCCTGTTCACGCAATCGGTGGACGCGAAAAGTCCCTCTCTATGGCACTGGAGTATTGTAGGGAGCCCACTTCCACTTCCCAGTCCCCGGAGGGGGACTTCTCTTCGCTAGCCGCGAATTTATTCGACGGAGAAAATCATGCGATTTGAGAGCAAGCTGGCGTGGCGGCATTTAGTTTCGGGCGGGGGGCAGACGGTGCTGACGGTCTTTGCGGTGGCGATTGCAGTGGCCGTGATTATCTTCATCCAGACACTGATCACGGGAGTTCAGCGGCGCTTTATCGGGGATCTGGTGGGCTCGCTGGCGCACGTCACTATCAAGGCGCCCGATCCACTGCCTAAGCTGCTCTCTGAAGTGGTGAGGCAAAAAGAGGGGGAGCTGCTGGCGACGAACCAGCAAAAAGCCGTGCAGCAGCGTACCGAGCTGGAGCAGTGGCAGCGTCTGGAAACGGAGCTCGCACAGTTTCCTCATGTCACGACGGTGGCACCGGCAGTGCGAGGCAGTGCCTTTCTAATACGGGGCGAGAAGCGCTTTGCCGTGAGCATTTCCGGCGCGGAGCCTGCCAAACTGGAGCGGATCAGCCTGCTCCAGAAAGATCTGATTGCCGGGCGCTGGCTGGATCTGCGCCCCGGTGAGCTTGTGATCGGGGTGCGATTGGCCGAGGATGCAGGGGTGCGACTGGGAGACCGCGTGCGGCTCCAGTCCGCGCAGGGCATCACCGAGAGCTTCACGATTGCGGGGCTGGTCTACACCGGCAATAATGCCACGGATCTCGGACAGGCGTTTATGCTGCTGCGCGATGCCCAGAGCCTCTTTCGTACCGGGCAGAATGTCAGCTCGATGCTTCTCAAGCTCGATGATGCCTTTCTCGCGGATACGGTTGCGGATCAGATCACGGCAAGTCTGCCCTACAAGGCCGATTCCTGGATGAAGGACTCCGCATTTATTCTGAATGCGATCCGCTCTCAAAACCAATCACGGGACATGATCTGCACATTCGTACTGCTTGCCAGCGCGTTTGCGATTGCATCGGTGCTGATTGTCTCCGTGATCCAGAAGCAGAAGCAGATCGGGATTCTCAAGAGTATGGGGGCACGGGATAAGCAAATTCTGATGGTATTCACTCTGGAAGGACTGGGAGTCGCTCTCGCGGGGGCGCTTGTTGGCTGTGTCTGGGGATATTTTATTCTTCGGGCACTGGAAAACATCCCGCAGGCGGCCCGCTTTGGGAAAGTGGATAAGCTCTTTAACATTATCTACGATCCAGCCATCTTCGGGGGAGCTGCCGCCGCCGCGATTATAGCCACCCTGATCGCCGCGATTCTTCCTGCCAGTCGCGCCTCCAAGCTCAACCCCGTCGAGGTGATCCGGGGATGATGACGTTTCTCTTCTGGAATATCAATCGGCGCTTTCCTGAAGAAGCGTTGCAGGCTCTGGTACGTGCCCATGATGTAGATGTTTTGATCTTGGCTGAAGCTGGGGAGAGTTCCCCTGCGAAGATCGGCGAGCTTTTTCACTCTCCTGGACGAACGCCGACTGCCCTGATACTCTACTCACGTCACGCTTTACTTCCACTTGAGGAAGCCCAACGCTGGACAATGAGGTCAGTAACTACCACACAAGGCGAACTTCTTATTGTTGGAACTCATTTGCCCAGTGGATTACATTTTTCAGAGCAGGACAGAGCGATGGAAGCATCTCATTTTTCGCGAGCGATTCGTGGTCTTGAAGAGAGGCGTGGACACGAGCGCACTCTGCTCGTTGGTGACTTGAACATGAACCCCTTTGAGATGGGTGTCGTGGGTACGGAGGGACTCCATGCTGTCTCTAGTCAGCAAGTGGCACAGGAAGGCAAACGTACAGTGCAAGGCAGGGAGTATCCATTTTTCTATAATCCTATGTGGGTTTGTCTAGGCGATGCCGCTTCGCCAACCGCCGGAACCTACTATTATCGAAAAGCAAATCCGATCTGCTACTTCTGGAATACTTTTGATCAAGTTCTGATTCGACCTTCTCTTTTGCCCTTCTGGATGCCCGAGGAACTGAAGATTCTAACAAGAGTTGGCGACATAACACTGGTAAATTCTAAGGGGAGGCCGGACTCGTCCCGCTTCTCAGACCACTTGCCGATAGTTTTTCGGCTAGACTTATAGGAGCAAAGTATGAGTGCAGTAACAGCGATTCCTGATCTGTGGCCGACAACGATTCAGCCACATTCCAACCAAGTGACCCCCAAAGCTATTCTTCAGAGTCAGGCCAAGTATCTGGAGCAACGAACAGAAGGATTAATAATAGGGGAAGTTATTGTACGAACGATTGGTCAACGATTGGTTCATGATTTTTATTTGCGATCTCCTCGCCTCGATGACTATCGGTTCCTAATGTTCACTGTTATTCAACTCAGGCATGAACTATATCCTGTTGGTATTACTGAAGAAGTAACTCTTTATCCTGAAAATCCAGCCGAACAAGAGGAGTACATGAAGAAGAAACTCTTTGGGGAAGAATGTAAGGATGAGGAATCTTTTAAGGAAAGACTTCGTCAACTCTTTCTGTTAGAGCGCAGTGTGAGGATTATTGATTCGTTGGTTGCTCAGAGTGCTTCAGCAGAATAGATCCCGTGTAAAATAGAGAAAATCATGAATGAGATCCCTATTGTTCAGGCAATTGCGCTGCGCAAGCTCTACAACCCGGGCACCAACAAAGAAGTTGAGGTGCTGCACGGGGTAGATATGCAGGCGTTTGCGGGGGAGTTTGTGGCCATTATCGGGCAGTCAGGCTCAGGTAAGTCCACACTGCTCAATATTCTGGGGGCGCTGGACACGCCCACAAGCGGTCAGGTGCTGATTGATGGTATTGATATCGCCACGCTCTCGTCGGATGGCCTGGCGAACCTGCGCGGCACGAAGATCGGGTTTGTCTTTCAGTTCCATCACCTACTTGATGAGTTTAGCTGCCTTGAGAATACCCTCATGCCGGTCTCGATCCAGAAGGG
>NZ_JAYUPA010000917.1:0-8266 GCF_043760365.1 Armatimonas sp. | reverse complement strand
GTCAAACCGCGTTTAAAAGTGGTCAGCTAATGACATGGCGCGGGATGGTGGACGGGGGAAATGAGGTGGGGTTTGTGGAGGGCGTGAGGTGAGTGCGGTTCTGGTCGAATGGCGCGAGAGGTAGGGGCAGGAGAGGCGACTCTCGCTACCCCTGCTCTCTACGGGAAGATGCCCAGCGCGGTGATGGCTTCGGCGACGCGGCCTACACCGACGATATAGGCGGCGGTGCGCAAATCGCAGTTGTGTTTTTTCGCGGCGGCGTTCACTTGGCCGAAGGCGCGCACCATAATCTGCTCTAGCTTGGCGTTGACCTCGCTCTCGCTCCAGAAGAACGACTGGAGGCCCTGCACCCACTCAAAGTACGATACCGTGACGCCGCCCGCGTTGGCGAGGACATCGGGGACGACTATCGTGCCGTTGCTGGCGAGGATGAGGTCCGCAATCGGAGTGGTGGGGCCGTTCGCTCCCTCAATCACATAGCGGGCTTTCACTTGCGCGGCGTTGGCTTCGGTGATCTGGTTCTGGAGCGCGGCGGGGATTAGCAGGTCCACGGGCAGAAGCAGAAGCGCGGCGGGATCGAGCGCCTCAGCCTCAGGGAACCCGATCACTGTACCCGTTTTCTTTACCCAGTCCTCAACCGCGAGAATGTCCATGCCATTTTTATTGTAGATCGCGCCCTGTACATCCGAGAGGGCTTGGATTTTACAGCCGGTGCGGTAGAAGAGCTTGGCGGCAGCGGCACCGACATTGCCAAAGCCCTGGACGGCCACCGTGGAATCCGGAAGCTGGCCACCACGGGAGAGCAAGGTCTCGCGGGCGACCGTGACGACGCCGCGCCCGGTGGCCTCGATCCGGCCCTCGGAGCCGCCCACCGCGATGGGCTTGCCGGTGACGACGGCAGGAACGGTGGTGCCCTTGAGCATGGAGTAGGTGTCCATGATCCACGCCATGGTCTGGCCGTTGGTACCCATGTCCGGGGCGGGGATGTCTTTGTCCGGCCCCAATAAAATCGCGATCTCGGTGGTGTAGCGCCGGGTGAGGTCCTCCAGCTCGGCGGCATTAAGCTGCTTGGGGTCACAGGCGACGCCGCCTTTGGCACCGCCAAACGGGAGATTGACGACGGCGCACTTGATGGTCATCCAGAACGCCAGCGCCCGCACTTCGCTAATATCCGTGTCGGGATGGTAGCGGATGCCGCCTTTGGCCGGGCCGCGCGCCAGGTTGTGATGGACGCGGTAGCCCGTGAACATCTTAATCGAGCCGTCGCGCATCGAAACAGGGAAGTTGACTGTCAGCTCCCGCTTGGGGTGCTTGAGGACTTCGTGGACGTTGGGATCAAGGTTGATCTTCGTGGCGACAGTGGCAAGCTGCTGCTGCGCCATTGCAAAGCTATCTAGGTGTTCGCTCATGGAACCTATTATGGCACAAAACGCGCAGTATCTCCCCATTTTTGCGTTTGTCAACTCGGGTACAATATGCGCTGTGATCCAAAACGACGACCCCCTTCTCCACTCTCTCAACCCCGTCCAGCGGGAGGCCGTGCTCCATACGGAAGGCCCGCTTTTGATCTTCGCGGGGGCAGGCTCTGGCAAGACCCGCGTGCTCACCCACCGGATCGCCTACCTGGTCTTGCACCAGCAGGTACGGCCCCGCAATATTCTCGCCGTCACTTTCACCAACAAGGCCGCCCGCGAGATGCGCGAGCGTGTGGAGAAGCTGTTGGGTGAGGGGATTGCCAAGGAGATGTGGGTGGGGACATTCCACTCGACCTGTGCCCGCCTACTTCGTGAGAATGGAGCGAGCATCGGGCTGGAGCGCGACTTTGTGGTCTACGACGACGACGACCAGATGACGTTGATGAAGGAGTGTCTGCATCAGCTCAACTTAGATGACCGCCAGTACGCCCCGCGCGCCGTACTCTCACTAATTTCCCGTGCCAAAGAGAAATTAATACTCCCCGAGGACTTTTCTAAGCACTTCTCGGGCCACTTTGAGAACGTCGTTGCGCGGCTCTTTACGCTCTACCAAGAGAAGCTCACCATGAACCGCGCACTGGATTTTGATGATCTGATCGGAAAAGCCGTGCGTATGCTCCAACAGCGCGAAGATGTCCGAGAGCGCTACCAAAGCAAGTTTCGTTATGTGTTAGTGGATGAATATCAAGACGTCAATCATGCACAATATAAATTAACTCAGCTTCTTTCAGGAGGTAATAGCAATTTATGCGTCGTCGGAGATGATGATCAGGGAGTTTATGGGTGGCGAGGTGCGGATATTCAGATTATTTTAGACTTTGAAAAAGACTATCCTGATGCCAAAACAATCAAATTAGAGCAGAACTATCGCTCCTCGAAAACGATTCTTGACACTTCCTACGATGTGATTTCCAAGAACAAGGGCCGGAAAGATAAGAAACTCTGGACCGACAACGCGGAGGGCGAGGCGATTCGACTCTTAGAGGCCATCAACGAGCAGGAGGAAGCGGTCTATGTGGCTACCGTCATCCGTGAGGCTGTTGACAGCAACGTGCGCAAGCTCTCGGAGTTTGCGGTTCTCTATCGTACCAACGCGCAGAGCCGGATGCTGGAAGAGGTCTTTATCAATCATCGAATCCCTTACACGATCATTGGAGGCCTGCGTTTTTATGAGCGCAAAGAGATTAAGGATCTCCTGTGCTATCTCAAGGTGATTCACAATCCCTTCGACTCCATCGCGCTCAAGCGTATCGTTAATGTTCCGGCGCGGGGGATTGGGGCGGGGACATGGGCAAAGCTTGAGGAGCGGGCTCTGGCGCTGAACTGCACGATCTGGGAGGCACTCGCGGACATCAATGCGCTGGGCCTCAAGCCGAACCTCAAGAAAGCTGTCGAGAGTTTTTTAGCGCTGATTGTGCACCTGAGAAGCGAGCGGGAGACGCTCTCGCTTACGAAGCTTACGGAGCGCCTCATCGAGGAGACGGGCTATGTCCGGGACTTAGAGCGCGAGAAAACGGTTGAGTCGCAGAGCCGCGTGGAGAACGTCCAGGAGCTTCTCTCGGTGACGCAGCAGTTCGAGGAGAGCACCGAAGACCCGTCGCTACGGGCATTTCTGGAGCAAACTGCGCTGATCGCTGATGTGGACAAGCTCGGCGAGGGCGGGGTGGAGTGTGTGGTGATGATGACCCTGCACTCCGCGAAAGGCTTGGAGTTTCCAGTGGTCTTTCTGATCGGGATGGAGGAGGGAATATTCCCGCACTTCCGCTCGCTCCAGAGCGATTCGTCCATTGAGGAGGAGCGCCGCCTGGCGTATGTGGGCATCACACGTGCGCAACAAGAGCTGTATCTCACGTTTGCCACGCGCCGCACGATCTTTGGCAACATGAGCTTCAACCCACCGTCGCGCTTTCTGCGGGACATCGCCATCGAGCGCCTCGCCATTCCGCAAGGCGCACGGCTTCCCTCGTTCCTAAAGAGCCAGCAGCGCGAGCTGGCAAGCACTCCTGCCCCCATTCCAACCGCTTCGTCACGGGCCGTGCCACCCCCCCCCGCCCCCACCGGGCGGGGGAGCTTGGTGGGGGCGGCAAAAGTGACCAGTGCCGCGCCGTTCCGTCCTGGTGAGAAAGTCAAGCACGCGGTCTTTGGACAGGGGGTCGTGGTTTCGTGTACGGGAAGCGGCGACGAAGCACAAGTCTCGGTCGCGTTTCCCAATGTGGGGATTAAGAAACTCGTGGCAGGCTACGCCCGGCTGGAGAAGGTATAGCCTGCCGTGGGATTTACTGCCCGGCGGTAGGCTTGCGGGGGAGCTTGTCATCGCGCATGGCGGCGTTGTAGAGAAACGCCGCAAGCACCGTGGCGGCCTGCTTCATGTCCTCAATCTGCACCCGGTCAAACGTGTCCATGTTCGAGTGATGCGTTCGGGCATCGTACTCGATGGTGTCCTGGATGAACTGAAAGCCAGGGAGCCCGGCGGAGTTGAAGGGCAGGTGATCCGTGCCGCCGGTGTTACGCGCCGTCACCGTGGTTGCGCCCAGATCGTTGAAGGGCTTGAGCCACTCGGCGAAGATCGGCATGATGCCCGTGTTGCCCTGGCAGTAGACCCCGCGAATCTTGCCGGTGCCGTTGTCCAAGTTAAAGTAGCTGGAGAACTTGGCGTGCTCTGCGCCGGGGGCCGCCGCCGTGCCGAAGTGTGATTTTACATAGGCGGTCGAGCCGAAGATACCTTGTTCCTCACCGCTCCAGCAAGCCACGCGGATCGTGCGGCGCGGCTTGACGCCGATGGCTTTTAAGATACGCACCGCCTCCATCGCGACGCTCACGCCGCAGGCATTGTCGGTTGCGCCGGTTCCCGTGTGCCAGGAGTCTAGGTGCCCACCCGCCATGACGATCTCATCGGCTTTGTCGGTGCCCTTCCACTCGCCGATAGTGTTGTTGACCATACTGGTATCGTCGCCGTTAAAGTGCACTTTCAGGTCCAGGGCGATACTCACTTTCTCGCCCGCTTGTACCATGCGCACGATGCGGTTGTAGTGCTCCGCGCCCACGGCGATCTGCGGCACCATGAGTCTCTCGGCTGCCACAGAGTAGACACTCATCCGGGGAGTGCGCTGGCCGCCAAAACCACCACGTCCTCCGCCTGCTCCCGGAGCACCTGTACCACCTGCTGGTGGGGTTGGTGGGGTTGCGGGCGCCTGCTGCGGGACACTTGCCTGCTCGACAAAGATCGTTCCACCATCGCCTGAGCGTGCTTGAGAGAGTGTCGCCACGGCACCCTCCGCCTTGCAGAACGCCAGAATCGCGCCCGCCATCTGTGCCTGCCGTGCTCGCGCGGTAAACGCTGCCCGCTGCTCCTCGGTCATCTCCCCAGCAAAGGGATTGCCACCACCACCGCCTTGCCTGGGACGGCCCGTGCCACCGAGTGCACCCGTTGCCATCGCCTCCAGCTGCTCTGGGGTGTAGCGCGACCCTTGCGGTGTGAAGTGTGCCGGGAGCTCCTTAGTGGGGCTAATTAGGGCGATCTTGCCCTTGAGCTTGCCCTTGAACTTTGCTAGCTCCTCCGCGTTTTGTGTCTCGACAAAGACCACATCTGCTGTGCCCGACCAGCCTGTTGACCAGGCGCGGGGTGCAGCAATGACGTTGAAGGCGGTGGGCCCGACCACACTCAGCGCGAACTTGTCGCAGGTCCAGCCACGACCAAATGGCCCCCACGGCTCCAGCTTGGCGTCTAGACCCCACTCAATCATCTTGTTTTTTGTCCACTCATTGGCACGTAGCAGGCCCGGCGAGCCGGTCAGACGGGGGCCAATGACTTCCGTGAGATACGAGAGATGCTGCGGGAGCTGGGAGCGCTTGAGACCTTCCTCACGAATTTTTGCCATGATCGCCGTATCGGGCGTATCGGTCTGGAAGTGGGGGGCTGGCGCGACAAGTGCCGCAAGAGGGAGTAAGAAGAGCGTGGGAGACATAAATTTTAATTCCTTAGATCGCTAAATCGCTCCCATGAACGGGAGCGTCTTATTGTCGCTACGCGACACGAAGGGCGCAAGCGCCCATGAGAACTCGGATGGGCGGCACGCCCTTTGTGTCGGAGCCCGCGACGACAATAAGACGCCCCGGTTTATCGGGGCGAGAGAGTGCGGATAGGGAAATATACCAAAATTTGACACGCGGTACAATGCGTTGTGTCCTCTATTTATGTTTTTGATCTGGATGGTGTTCTCTGGCGTGGCGAGAGTGTCGTGCCAGGAGCACCGGAAGCCATTGCCCGGCTACGTGCCGCTGGGAAGCGTCTCTACTTTCTCACCAACAACTCCAACCAGCCTCGACGGGTCTATGTGGAGAAGCTGACGCGCCTCGGGATGCCTGCTGAGGAGAGCGAAATCGCTACCAGTGCCTCAATCACAGCGGCCTACTTAGTGAGCCAGGGCGCGGTGGGAAAGACGGTCTTTGCTGTTGGTGGGCCAGGGATTCATGACGAGCTGGGTAAAATCGGGATCTCGGTGGTGAGTGTCGCCGACCCGGAGGCGCTGGACGTTGACTGTGCGTATGTTGTCGTCGGGCTGGACAAAGATTTTCGCTACGAGACACTGCGCCGGGCGCAGCAGTGCCTCTTGCGCGGCGCGGTGTTTATCGCCACCAATCGCGATGGCCAGTATCCCATTGAAGACGGTGTGATCCCGGGCGGCGGAAGTATCGTCGCCGCGATTGCCGCCGCCGCCGAGCGCGAGCCGCTGACGATGGGCAAGCCGGAGCCACTGGGCTTGCAGCTGCTACTAGATCTGGCGGGAGTCGCGCCTGAAGATGCCGTGATGGTGGGGGATAGGCTCGACACGGATATTCTCTGTGGCAACCGCTGCGGCGTCCCGACTACTCTAGTGCTGACGGGGGTGGGGACGCAGGCGCAGGCGGACGCGGCTCCGGCTTCTCACGCCCCGACTCGGGTGATTGCGACTCTGGCGGAGCTGTAGGAAGCGCAAGGAGGAACCGGAGCTGCTCCAAGGCCCAGCGACGTAGTTCTGTTTCACTCATTACGAGTAGCATAGCGCCCCACCGTTACACCAGCGTTACAGCTCATGCATCCCTGCCAGTGAAGCAATCCGGGAAAAATGCCACCCTGTCGTCTTTTTTGGTCGCTCTGTCGGGCACTGGGAGCAAATTTTTACTTTTCAGTGTTAGGTATAGACTCATGGATTCTAAAACGATGGTAACATCAACAAAACCTGCTCGCTTTCAGCTTGCCGACATTCCTGCCTCTCTGGTGGTCTTTCTGGTCGCAGTGCCGCTGGCCCTCGGGATTGCCAACGCGTCGGGGGCACCGATTGCCTCGGGGCTAATCGGGTGTATTGTTGGCGGGATTGTCGCCGGAGCGATTGCGGGAGCGCCGCTCCAGGTCACCGGGCCTGCCGCTGGGCTCACCGTTCTGGTCTTTGGGATGGTGCAAAAATTCGGCTGGACCACGATGTGTGCGATCTCGGTGATAGCGGGAATTTTCCAGCTCTGCTTTGGTGCCCTCAAGATCGCCCGCGCCTGTTTGATGATCTCGCCTGCCGTGGTGCACGGGATGCTCGCCGGAATTGGCCTGACCATTGCGCTGGCGCAGTCCCAGGTGCTGCTGGGAGGTAAGCCAAGACCGGCGGCGTTGCTCAATCTCCAGGCCCTTCCCGCCGAGATCGGGGAACTCTTCACGCATCCGACCACGCCCGAAGTCCACGCCACGATCCTGGGGCTGGTCACCATCGCGATTCTGATCGGCTGGGGGTATCTCCCCGCCAAAGTCCGGCTGATCCCGGCGGCGCTGGTCTCGGTGCTGACTGCCACGATTCTTGGCAATCTCTTCTTCACCGAGGCTCCGCGCGTGGCGATTAAAGACGGCCCGCTCTTTGCCTTCCAGATGCCGCAGCTCCCCGCCGATGTTTTAGGCTTCTTTGTTGCCGCGCTCACTATTGCCGTGGTCGCCAGCGTCGAGTCGCTGCTCTGCGCCGTGGCGACCGACAAACTGCACAATGGAAAGCGAGCCAACCTGGACCGTGAGCTGATCGGGCAGGGTGCGGCCAACACGATCTCGGGCTTGCTCGGGGGCATGCCGGTGACGGGCGTGATCGTGCGCAGCGCCGCCAATATCGCCGCCGGAGCCAAGACCAATGTCTCGGCGATCTTGCATGGCGTCTGGATCACGCTCTTTGTCTTAGTGGCGACGCCGCAGCTCAATCGCATCCCGCTGGCCGCACTCGCGGGCTTGCTCATTCACGTGGGTGTGCGGCTGGTCAATCTGCATCACATTAAAGAGCTGCACCGCCACAAAGAAGTGATCGTCTACGCTGTCACCTCGCTGGGCGTCGCGTTTGTGAACCTGCTGGCGGGCGTTGGCTTTGGCATCGGCCTGGCGGTGATTCTGCTGCTTGTCCGTGTGAAAGAGCCGCGCCGCGTTCTGGATCTGAAGATCTCAGGCGAGCCGACGGCCCTCACGATCACAGGCATTCTGGACTTTCTGGCCGTGCCTAAACTGACCGCAGCACTTGCCAAAATCCCGACGGGCACCAAAGCCACCATCGAGCTGAACGCCGACTTTATGGATCACGCGGCGTACGAGGCGCTGCATAGCTGGCAGCAGACGCACCAGAGAACCGGCGGCACCGTCGAGATCAACGAGGCGCATACGCCATGGTACGGCGATGCTCAGCGTGGAAAGCCACGCGTCACACGCAACTAACCTAAACACAAAATTGGAAAAATCAAATCATGCAAAAACTAATTGACGGCGTTCACTACTTTCAGAATGTGGGCTTTCAGCA
>NZ_JAYUPA010000916.1:0-8266 GCF_043760365.1 Armatimonas sp. | reverse complement strand
CGGGCGAGTCGCGGATCATGCAAAACTTTCGCCCGAGCTTCGATGGTGTCAGCACACTCGCCCACGAGCTGGGCCATGCCTACCACAATCTGTGTTTGAAAGACCGCACGATTCTCCAGTCCGGCACTCCGATGACTCTCGCAGAGACGGCCAGTATCTTCTGCGAGACCATTGTGAAGCACGCCGCCCTAAAAAGCGCGGAGCCACAGGAGCGCCTTGCAATTCTCGAGGCCTCGCTACAGAACTCCTGCCAGGTCGTCGTAGATATTGATAGCCGGTTTCGGTTTGAGAAGGCCGTGATCGAGAAGCGCCGCGAGCGCGATCTCTCCGAGGCGGAGCTCTGCGAGCTGATGCTCACCGCGCAGCGCGAGACCTACGGCGATGGTCTGGACGAAAACGCGCTGCACCCCTACATGTGGGCGGTGAAGGGCCACTACTACGGCTCCGCGTTCTACAACTTCCCCTACATGTTCGGCTTTCTCTTTGGCCTGGGGCTCTACGCACAGTACGAAGCAAACCCCGAGAGCTTCCGCGCCGCCTACGACGACCTTCTTTCACAGACTGGAATGGCCGATGCCACGGAGCTGGCACGCCGCTTCGGGCTAGACATCGAGAGCGAAGCGTTCTGGACCGCGTCGCTAGATGTTGTCCGTGCTGAGATTGACCAGTTCGTGAGCTTGGTCGAAGGCTAGCGTTTCATGGCAACCGTCGCCGGAGGCTGGCTCGGAGAGTACCACTTCGATCACGAACCCCGAGAGCCCTGCGGCTTCGAGGCAACATTCTCCGCCGTCGGGCTAGATGGCATGTTTCACGGCACGATCCTCGATGAGGGTCCGCTGGGTGAGGCGGTAGTCCACCACGCCCGGCAGGTCGGCGATGAAGTGATCTTCACCAAGGTCTACCGCCTCAAGAAACGCAGCCTCGTGCCGGTGCGCTACGAGGGCAAGCTTCTCAATGAGGGCAAGCTCCTGCGGGGCAAGTGGGCGATCTTCGATGGCAAGCGCGGCAGCATGAGCGCCACCACGACGGGCTGGTGGGAAGCACGGCGCACCTGGCAAGAGCTCGAAGTGGGCTTCGTGGAGGAAGAAACCGAAGCCCGCAGTGAGAGCCGCGAGCTGGTGACTACCGGTTGAAGTCCTGCCATACTCATTTTATGGGCGGCACGCCCTTTGTAGCCAAAGGCTCTCCAGTCCCCTCGTTCCAATCGGGGGGACTCCGGTAATGCCGCTACCCGGACTTTGTTGATGCCTTTGCGCGTGCCTCACGAGGTGTCTCTTTAATCTCGTTCCACGGAAAGCGCCGCGAAGCACCAGGACGAGGCTTGTTGGGCAGGCCAGCTCCCAAAATTAGCGCCCGGCGCGGAATCGCTGAGGTGTTTGGCCCCGCATAGTGCGCCGTTCGATTTCGGTGGATCGTGATGCCGCCCGGTGGGAGCGGGCAGGCGATGGCGTCTTTGGCAAACCCAGTATCCAGCATTTCGAGGCCGTGGATGCGGGCGTCGCCGTTGATGCTCTGATGGGGCTGAACATCCCACTCGTGGCTGCCGGGCATGAACCAGAGACAGCCATTCTCCAGCGTGGCTTCTTGCAGCGGCATCCAGATCGAGACATTTTTATACTGCCACTGCGGATCCCAATACGCTTCGTCCTGGTGCCACGGCGTTGGGGCACCGTGCCCCGCCGGTTTGAAAATGGCGTGGGCAACGCCTGCGGAGACTTCCGGGCCAAGCAACTGCCGCACGATTTCTGTTGCCACTGCTAAATACTTGCCGTCTTTAAGCTCCGGAGCGTACTTACTCGGATTCAGAATCTGCGGGAGCGCCTCCGTCTTGCCGTCTTCGTCGGTGCCGCCTAGGTCAAACTGATCGCCGCTCTCGCGCCCGGCGCGTTCCGCAAAGATTCGGTCGTAGACCTCGCGCATCCAGGCAAGCTCTACATCATCGGTGATGGGTTCGGTGATTGCGAGAAAGCCGTTGAGGTGAAAGAACCGCATCTGGTCAGTCGTCAGTGTCATGACTTGCATTTTACCTGTCTGTCCGTCACAATAAGCCCTTAAGGAGACGATTCTCATGCAGCAGCGTGCGTATTTAGCACTTGTCCTTGGGCTATTCATGGCCGCACCAGCACTCGCGGGACCGGGCGGTGTCTTTAAAAACCCAGTGGGCTGGTGGATTCTTCTGCTCCTCTTACCGATTCTTTTGCCTCTGGTAATCATCACCATGATCAAAGAGAAACGCCAAATCAAACAGACTCAGGCCGACCTAGCCCGTCTGGCAGCAGTATTTCCCCAGTACCAGTGGCTGACGCTACGGGATCGTGCCCAGGATGCATTTACCTGGATGTGGTCAGAGTGGTCACAGGGGAAGCTGGAAAAATCCAAGCAGTTTGTCACGGACTGGTACTGGGAAAACCAACAACTCTTGCTCGCTGAGTGGGAGCATAAAGGCTGGGAAAATGTCTGTGATCTCAATAAAATCCAGTCCATTGAGCCGTATTTTGTCGCTCACGCCACCGAAGCAGAAAACTCAGTCGGCTCGCGCGTGGTGGTGCGCATTCGGTCGGAGGTTTGGGACTTTCTACGCGAGAAAGCAACAGGCAAGGTCATCAAGGGCGAAGATAAGATTGACTCTCTGGAGACACTCTGGACTTTCCTCTGGACAGGCGACGCTTGGATGCTCAACCGAATCGAGCCTGGAACCCTAAGCCTGGAATACGCCAAACTTGCAAATATAGTCCCCGAAGTGCTGAATGCTCCGCAACGTGCGTATAATAAAGCCGAATGAAACGCTTTCTTGTAACCGGTGGGGCCGGGTTTATTGGCTCCAACTTTGTACGCTACTTTCTGGGCAAGTACCCTGACTACACGGTCTGGGTGCTCGATGCCCTCACCTATGCCGGAAACACGGACAACTTCCACGATCTCTGGGACAACCCGCGCTTCGCATTTTTCCAGGGCCGGATCGAGGACGCGACTCTCGTGGATAACCTCGCCCGCAACGTGGACTGCATCATTAACTTCGCCGCCGAGAGTCACAACGACCGCGCGATCTTAGACCCCGAGACGGCGCAGCGCACGAACTTTAATGGCGTCGGGGTGCTTTTAGAAGCCGCGCGTAAGTACAAACACATTAGATTTCATCATATTTCGACGGATGAAGTGTACGGAAGCACCGACGGCGAGTTCAAAGAGGGTGATCCGCTGGAACCCAACCAGCCGTACTCGGCAGCCAAAGCCGGGGGCGAGCTTCTCGTGCGCGCTTATAACGTGACTTTCGGCCTGAACACCATCGTGACGCGCGGCTCCAATACGTTTGGGCCGTACCACTACCCTGAGAAGCTGATTCCGCTGATGATCACCAATGCGATGCAGGACATTCCATTACCCGTCTACGGCGATGGTAAGCAGGAGCGCGACTGGATGTGGGTTCTGGACCACTGCATCGGGGTTGACATTGCGCTGCACCAAGGCACGCCCGGTGAGATCTACAACGTCGGTGGCGGCTCCGAGCGGCACAATATTGATGTGGTCAAGGGGATTCTCGCAGCCCTTGGTAAACCCGAAAGCCTGATTCGCTACGTCACCGACAGGCCCGGCCACGACCGGCGCTACAGTCTCAACACCGACAAGATGCAGGCGCTCGGCTTCGCCCCCCGCCGCGACTTTGAGGTGATGCTTGAACAGACCGTGAAGTGGTACGTGGACAACGAGGCCTGGTGGCGCAAGATCAAAGCCAGCGAAGACTACCAGAGCTTCACCAAAAAGTGGTACGGCGACCGAAAATAGCCACCCGATTCCATTGGGCAAAAACTTCTTTGCGACAGGTCCAACAATTCAGTTCCGTGCCCTGTGTCTGAAGTGCGCTGACAGGGCGATACAATAGGGCCATGCAGCCGACGTTTCTCACCTTCCCTGATCCTGATGCCGCTGCAAGTGACGCGGCGGCTCGTTTTTGCTCTCTAGCCGAGACCGCCATCGCCGAACGGGGGCGGTTTGTGGTCGCGCTAGCAGGCGGCTCCACCCCGGAGCGGCTCTACAAAATCCTGGCGACACGCACGCTAGACTGGGCACAGATCACGGTGTTCTTCTCCGACGATAGATTCGTCGCGCCGACGAGCCGCTACAGCAACGCCGGGATGGCACTGCGCCTGCTCCCGCTCAGTCCCAGGACAACCTTTCCTGTTCCTGCCGAGACAACACTAGACACTGCCGAGTGCGCCGCGCAGTATGAGCATGAGCTGATTGCCGTGCTCGGACCAGAGCCGCGCTTTGACTTGATACTGCTGGGCCTGGGCGATGATGGGCACACGGCATCGCTCTTTCCTGGGAAAGCCGCGCTCACGGCGACAAGCTGGGTGACGCACTCGACGCCAGGAGTCTTGCCGCCGCCCGTGGAGCGCGTGACATTCACTTTCAAACTCATCAACGCTGCTCGCAACGTGTTATTTTTGGCGACGGGGGCGAACAAGAAAGAGAAAGTGGCGCTCTGGCGGGCAGGCTCGGGGATGGTGAACACGCTGCCCGTACTGGGTGTCGCGCCTACCGATGGCACCTGCACGGTGCTTTTGGACGAGGCGGCAAGCTCGTGAGGCGCGGCGGAAAAGTCACCCGGCTGGGGATAGACATGGAGCGCGTGCTGGGAGGGCGCGAGATGCTGCGCAAGCTCAAGGAGCACACCGCCCCGATTGTCTGGGCCGAGGTTGTCGGGGAGCAAGTGGCGGCGGCAACCGAGGTGCTAGGTGTCAGCGGTGGCGTGCTGCGTGTCTCCGCCAAGTCATCGGTGTGGGCCAACGAGCTGACATTTTATAAGACCGACATCCTCAAGCGCCTGAATATCAAGCTGGGAACCTCGCGCGCGCCCGTCATTACGGATATTCACTTCCAGAGCCGTGGTATCAAACCCCTGCCCGATACTCCCAAGCAGGAGCCGGAGGTGGAGATTGACTCCATCGCGCTCTCCGTGCGCGAGCGCCAGCAAATCGAGGAGAGTATCTACGCCATCAAGGACCCGGAGCTACGCGAGCGCCTCCGCCGCACGCGCTTCACCGAGCTACGGCTACGCAACTGGCGGCTCGACAACGGCTGGGTTCCCTGCTCCGGCTGCGGCGAACTGGTCGCGCCTTTTCTGGGCGGCACGGGCATGAGCTGTCCCCGCTGCCGTATCCTGGGAGACAGAGGCTAGCTTGTGCGCCTGCGTCCTCTCTTTTGCGCCCTCGCGCTCGTGGTGCTCGGCATTCTTACCGCACCACTCTTTATTCTTACCGCGCCGCTCTTTGCCCACCAGCCGCTGATTTTTGATGCCCTCGCGCTCGCATGTGCCGTCACGGGCGTTGTTTTCCTGCGCCGCCCCGCCTTGGCTCCCTTTCTTCTGCTGCTTCCCTTCCTGCTCTTCTCTCTCGCCCAAACCCAGCGTGCCCTGCGCCCCGACGCGCTGGTGCAAGCCGCCGGGCGCTACCAGATTCTGAGCGGAACCGTGGGGAGCGCCCCTGAACCCACTCGGCAGGGAGGATTGCGTTTTGTCCTAACAAGTGCAGAGGGCAGAGCACAAGTGACAACCTCCACAAACCAAGCGCTACATCGAGGCGATCACATCACCGTGCATGGACGCCTGGAGCTTCCCCCCCGCGCCACCAACCCCGGCGAATTCGACTACCGGGCCTACTTGCTGCGCCAAGGGATTCACACGGTACTCTATGCCAACCGCGTGGACATGCAGCTTCTGCTACGCCGCGCCACGCCCGCCGAGCGGCTCCGTGAGACGATCCGAAGTGCCTGCCATGCCTACCTCTCGCCCGAAAACGCAGGACTTCTGGCGGGCCTGCTCGTCTCCGACCGGAGCCAGCTTCCCGCAAACCTCCAAGATGCCTTCGCTCGAACCGGCACGATCCATATTCTCTCCACCTCGGGCTTGCATCTCAGTGTCTTTGCCGCCGTGCTGGTGGCACTCTTTGGCCGAGGAAAGCCGCTCCCGACACTTCTGGCGCTGGCCCTGCTCTGGACCTACGCCCTCGCGGCAGGCACAGGCGGCGCCGTGATGCGCTCCGCCGTCATGACCACAATGCTCCTCCTGGCTCCCCTGCTGAGGCGCGAGGCGGAGCCGCTCCACACCCTCTCCTTCGCCGCCATTTTAATCTTGCTCCCCGAGCCCCTCGCCCTCTACGATCCCGGAACGCAGCTCTCGTTTGCCACGGTGAGTGTCTTAGTGGCTTGGGCACGCCCCCTCGAAAATCTCATCTGGCCCTGGGAGCCCGAGCAGCGGCTCCTTACCCGTTTCTTCCGCGCCTGCGTCGTTGGTCTGCTAGTCGGACTGCTCGCCCAAGTCGGCTCCGCGCCGCTGGTTGCGTACCACTACAATTTATTTTCCTGGGTTGCACCACTCGCCAACCTGCCCATCGCCGCCCTCGCCGAGCTACTTTTATTGCTCGGCCTCCTCGCCGCCCTGCTCCCGTTTCTCACCCCGCTCTGGTGGCTTATCGGGCTAGGACTCACGCTCCTTAAAACCCTCGCGCTCGCCTTCGCCGCCCTCCCCTACGCCGCGCTCTCCGTCGCCTCGCCCCCCGCCGAGCTGGTCGTGGCTTGGTACGCGCTCTTGTTGCTTCCTGCGCCGTATTTACGAGTCCGGCTCAACCGACGGCGGTTTAGCCAACCCTCGTTTATTGCAGAACCTCAAATGGCTGCGTGACGAATCGGCATTCACTAGAGCCTTTTTCACGAATCCCCTTCGATGGCCTGAAAGGCCATCTCTGGGCCGCGCTCCGCGCGAAGCGGGCCGAGCCCGCAGGGAGGGAGACATTTGACGCGGCCTCTGGGCGGGGGACTTTCAGGCCTCGGCAAACCATTCGTGAAAAAGGCTCATAAGAATTTAATTGAAGGATATCGAAATACATCCGTAGAACCTCGCTACTGCTGACCGTTGCTTGGCTCGGCGATTTCGAAAGGAGAAGGAAACTGATGGAGGAAAAGACAGACATCGACCGAAAGATCGATGCTCTTCTGAAGAAGGACTCGACTACGCAGGGGATGAGCGCTGCGATGATCGAGGGCTACAGACTCTGGGATACCGAACTCAATCGGGTTTACAAGGAGCTCAACGCGAAGCTTCCCACGCCGCAGAAGGGGCAGCTACAAGCGTCGCAACGAAGCTGGATCGCTTGGCGCGACGCCGAGTTCAAGCTTATTGACGCGCTGTACTCGAAGGTCCAGGGTTCGATGTCCCAGGCGGATCGCCGCTCTGACCGGATGGAGATCGTCCGCCAGCGCGCTCTGGAGTTGCGTCGGCTCAACAAGCTCGCTCAACAAGCATAGAGGGATGACTTCCTCCTCCGGCTCTGCTGCCCCCGAACCAGGCACCATCGCCCTGCTCGCGCTGGGCATGGCGGGTGGCATCGTAGCACGGCGGAGGAAGTAAGTAGCACAACCAAAGGGTAGGGACAGCACTCCGCGCTGTCCCTACCGCCCGTGTGGTATGTGGACGAGGACAAGGGTTAGCGAGGGAGGCCCTTGGTATTCTTGTCTTTGACGATGCCAGTCAGATCCGTCTTACTCAGATTCGCCTGACGCAGATCCGCACCACGCAGATCCGCACCAGCCAGCTTCGCCCCAGTCAGAGTCGCCCCAACCAGATCCGCCCCACGCAGATCCGCACCACCCAGATTCGCCCCAGTCAGCTTCGCCGTATTCAGATTCGCCGTATTCAGATTCGCCCCAGTCAGAGTCGCCCCACTCAGATCCGCATTACCCAGCCTCGCCCCACTCAGATTCGCCCCACTCAGATTCGCCCCAGTCAGATCCGCCCCACTCAGATCCGCCTTACTCAGATCCGCCTTACTCAGATTCGCCTTAGTCAGATCCGTCGTATTCAGATCCGCCCCTTCCAGATTCGCCTTACTCAGATTCGCCCCAGCCATCTTCACCAAATACAGATTCGCCTTAGTCAGATCCGCCTGACGCAGATCCGCCAGACTCAGATTCGCCTTTTCCAGATTCGCCTCACGCAGACTCGCCCCAGTCAGATCCGCGTTACTCAGATTCGCGTTACTCAGATTCGCACTACGTAGATCCACCCCAGTCAGATTCGTCTGAGTCAGCTTCGCCCCACGCAGATTCGCCTCTGTCAGATACGCCTTAGTCAGATTCGCCCCAGTCAGATCCGCCTTACTCAGATTCACCGGACGCATCTTCGGCGAAGGCACACCAGTCACATCCGACTCAGGCATACTATTCAGCCTCGCCCCAGTCATCTTCGCATTATTCAGCTTCGCCCCAGTCA
>NZ_JAYUPA010000915.1:0-2923 GCF_043760365.1 Armatimonas sp. | reverse complement strand
GGGAGATCACTGTCGCCCCGCCCACGTTAGGCCGTCACAACGACTGGGTGCTGTGTTTAGAAGCCACCGAGTTGGCCGACGATGATGAGGAAGATTAGAATTTCGTCTTCAGGAGGTTTGCTTATGTCCCGTCTATTGTTACTTGCCACCCTGGCTCTCACTTCCGCTTTCCCTGTACACGCTCAGGAACCTGCACCCGTTCCCCAACAAGCTGCCATCGCCCGTACGGAAACCACTCTTCGTGATGCGCTAACAGCACTTTTGGAGAAGCAAAAGGTACCCTACCTTATTGGCCCTGGCATTGAAGGCAAGCTCAGCTTCACCGTGGATATTGCCGCACTCCCGTTACAGGAAGCCGTCGCGCTCTTACTGGCCGCCTCCGACAAGCCCATAAACGTCGAGACCCGCAAAAACGGTGTCTGGATTCTCAAGCTCGCCCCAACGGCACCACCTGCACCGCCACAAGTCAATATCGCTCCCGCTCAGGTGCATGTCAGCAACCACCTGCCCAAAAACCCGACCATCGCAAGTCTGAATGTCGCCTCAAGCGGCGATCCGGTCATCGCGGTTCTGGAATTACAAACCAATCTTTTGGAACAAGAAATCGCCAGCGCCAAAGAAAAAATGGGATCTGATAACGATGATATGAGAATGCTTTTCAGCCAGCTACGAACGATCCGTGGTCAGCTTGTAGTACGCCGGGCTCAGGCGACCAAAAAGACGACAGCCGCCGCAACCACGAAGCGTCGCTAGCCGATGGGTTCAATCTGGCGCGTGCCGCCCTCGGTGATCCGTGAGGGGAAACTGTTATTGGACCAGCAGTGCTGGTGCTGGGGGCAGGATATTCGCCACCCCGACGGCAACCTGCTCCTCACCCACGGCTTCGTCCGTGAGCGCCACACGAGCGAGAAGGATCTCTCGCGCTACAGAACCCACCCGGCCTCGTCCCTCGGCCACCCTCCCTCTACGAAGGAGGGGAGTGGGATTGTTCTCTGGGCTTTTGGCCTTTTCTACGACGGCCTGTGGCTCTTGCGGCAGGACTTCAAGATCCGCCTTGCGCCCTCCGAGACGCCGCCGGATATCTGGACGGTGCGCGATGCCCCGATCCACTACCCCGTCACGGAGGAAGAAGGCAAACGGCTCCGTGAAAAGCTGTGCGCCGCCTGCCTCTGGATCGCGGAGTACGAAGACAACATCCCTCGTGCCTGGCGTGCCCAGACCCTGCGCCGCTGGGACAAGAAAAGCATCCCAGCGGCAGAGCAAGCGGCACGCTGGCGCAGTTTAGTCGGGCCTGAAGTCCCCGGCTAAACTGCGCCTACAGCCAGGCCAGCACGTCGGATTTGAGCTGGGCGAGGCAGCCTTCTTCGATGTACATCATGTGCCCCGACGGGTAGTAGCGCTGGGTGAAGTTGGCTTTCCGTGCAACCGGCAGGCCCATGTGCGCGAAGGTGTACTCGGCGGCGGCGTGCGGAGTCGCAAGATCGTAGAAGCCCTGCGCGACAAAGACTTTCATGTACGGGTTCTTGGTCAGCGCGGACTTCAGCGCCCCTGCGGTGTCCGTGAAGTTATTGCCGTCGCCCCAGTTCCACTTGCCGTAGAGCCCGCCCAGAATGTTGTACTCCAGATCACTCTCGTAGCCGAGCTGCTCCCGCACGTAGCTGTTGAAGCAGGCCGTGTAGCCCGGCGAGATTGCGGCGTGCGACGGGTCAAACTCCGGGTTTTCCGCGCCCTCGTTGCCCTGCTGTGCTGTCAGGCGACTGTCTAGGCGACCGACAACAACGCCACGATCACGCAAAAGCTCTTTGCAAAACCGGAAGTGCTCGATGCGCAGGTCCCGCTGGTCAATATACGTCTCCGAGAGGCCCGTAATTCGAGCAAGCGTGGCAATGAGCTTAATGCGCTCCTTGGGCAGCAGCCTATCCCCTTTAAACAGCGCGGTGGCGTACTCGCCGAAGGCAAATGCCTCCACTTCCTTGATGAGCTTCTCCACGGGTTTGTTAAGAATAATCTTCGCCAGCTTCTTGTGGTACCAGGCCGTCGCGGCGTAGGTCGGCAGGTAGAGAATGTAGGGCAGGTCGTTGCCGGGCGCGAAGCGCAGCGTCTGGAAGTTCAGCACGGTTGAGATCAAGAGAAGCCCCGAGAGCGCGATTCCTTTGTCAATCAGATACCCCGACAGGCCCGCACCACGCGTCGTTCCGTAGCTCTCGCCCACCATGTAGAGCGGCGAGCTCCAGCGCTTATTACGGGTGATAAAGAGCCGGATAAACTCCCCGAGGCTCTCGATATCGCCCTGGACGCCCCAGAATTTTTTCGCTGTCTCGTCGTCTTTAGCCCGCGAGAAGCCCGTGCCAACCGGGTCAATAAAGACCAGATCGAACTGCTCCAGCCAGGTGTGGGGGTTGTCCTCAACGGCATACGGCGGCGGCGGCAGGCTGCCATCAGGGAGCTGCGCGGCGCGTTTGGGGCCGATGGTTCCTAAGTGCAGCCACACACTCGACGAACCAGGGCCGCCATTAAACGAGATCAGCAGGGGCCGTTCCTTGGCGGGCCGGTCGTCGTCTTTGGTGTAGGCCATGTAGAAGACCTGCGCCTCAATCTCGTCTTTGGCGTTCTTCAGCGGCATCCTCCCCGCCGTCACGGAGTACTTAATGGTTTTCCCGTTCAGCAGCACCTCGTGCTGCGTGACAACCGGTGTCTCTTCGACAAACTCATTCTTCTTTGCGCCCTCGTCGGGCTTTTTCTCGTCGCTCATGCCGGGATTATACCCACAATGGCCAGGCACACAAATGGGCCTACAGAGTTGAGGGGGTTACAATAGCTTCATGAGCACAATTCTTCCTTTTGCAAAGCCCTTGCCACTGGGGGCGATTCTTCCTTCGGGCTGGCTACGGCGTCAGCTTCAGACGCAGGCCGATGGGCTGGG
>NZ_JAYUPA010000914.1:0-2923 GCF_043760365.1 Armatimonas sp. | reverse complement strand
ACGACAAAGAAAATGTCGTGCGGGAGCTAGAAGCCCCGACAGCAGCGGGACTCCAGCGGATTGGTTGGGACTTGCGCCAGGTCGGAGCGAATCGCTTCGCTGTTGGCAGAGCACTCGCCCCGGGCACCTACACGATCCAGCTCATGCTAGACGATAAGCCTGTCTCATCGCAGAAGCTGGAAGTCGTAGCGGGGGGATAGGGCGGGGACGAAAACGAGGGAACGAGTCCCTCTCGCTAAGCGCTTCGCGGGGCACCCTCCGGGTGCAGAGACTGTTTTCTGACCCGGAGGGTCACCGGCGAACCCTCTAGCGAGAGGAACTCGTTCCCTCGAAAAGGAAACCATTCCATGAACGACGATTCCCTCCCACGTCTACTAGAGCAGCTCCGGGAAGCAAAGCCAGATTACGCAGGCAGTTTGGTGCGCGAGGCAATTGTCGTCCTGGTTGGTAAACGTGCCGTCGAGCCGCTGATTCATCTTTTGGACGACACCAATGAGACGGTTGCCACGGATGCGTGCGTGACGTTAGGTCTCCTCCGGGATCGTCGTGCCGTTGCGCCCATTGCGGCACGATTGGATCGCTTCGGTTGGAACGGCCCCAATGCGCTGGGAAATCTTGGCGGTTCGCACGCCTCGGATGCACTTCTTCGGTACCTGGATGCAAAAAGCGGCTGGAAGATTCCTACAATCCGTATGCTGGGATTTCTCCGCGAGAGACGCGCAATACCCGCCCTCATTAAGCTGCTCCCTGTTGACCATGCGCATATGTTTGCCACAGAGGGAATTGGCAAGCTGGACTTAGGGGACAACGCCGCCGTTAGCCTGGGGAAGATAGGAAAACCTGCGGGGGACGCGCTGGTCGGGGCGCTGACGCACTCTGATGCATTCGTACGGGAGCGTGCCGCGACGGCGCTGGTAGAGGTGAAATACTCCAAAGCGGCTCCCTTGCTTTTGAAGCAGCTCGACGACGACACGCTCCCCGCAGTCGCGGCGGCGGATGCTCTGGCCGCACTCAAAGAAAAGCGTGCCATTCCCGTTTTGTTGCGCTGGTTAGAGCGCTCCCGAACAACTCCCTTCCCTAAAGCCGCCGTTGGGTGCCTGGGAGCCATTGGTGATCCGCGCCTATTTTCGGTACTCGCGAACATCGCCGATGGCCCAGATCGGGAGCTTGCCAGCACGGCAACCTACGCCCTGGGTGGCCTGCGCTGCGACGAGAGCTTTCGCTATCTGGAAAAGTGCCCTCGGGATCGGGTTCTGCAAGCCTACTACGCCTTGGGCGCTCAGAAAGACCCGCGCGCGTTTGCCTTGCTCACCGAGCGCCTGAAGTTCTCCGATAACGAGGAGGCAATGGTTCTTGCGGTTGTCTTGCAGAAGCTAGGCGATCCGCGTGCGATTCCGGTGCTCATGAAGCGCTCCGCCGTCTCACGGCCACCGCTGGACATGGATATTTTTCCTGCGGTGGCTGGACTGGGAAAAGAGGGGATCAAGATGATTGGAGCGCTTGCTAACTCAAAAGACGAGTCTTGTCTCTCCGATGCGATCTTTGCTCTGGAAGTGTCCCGGTCGCTGGAGGCCCTGCGGTATCTCCGTCCTTTGCTGAAACATCGCGATAGTGACGTGGTAAAAACGGCAATCTCTGCAATGTTCGAGATTCTGACTGCCCATCGGAAAACAGGGCCTTAGCCGAAGGCTCAGAACTCTTTAGTGGCTGTGTCCACCGCCACCACCGGTGTTGTCCGCGTCGTCTGTGGTGTTGACGAGGCCGTCATGGTTGGTGTCGTCGCCGTCGTAGTGCGTTTCACTTTCCCAGCCGCCATCGTTTGCGAGATCGCTGAGCCGGGCGTGTTTGGCCGTAAGCGTGTTGGTAGCAGGATCGTAGGTGCCGTCCACTTTAATATGGGGGACCTTGATCAGGCGCGCAAAGAACGCGGCCTTGTCTTTGATCCGGCCTCCATCGGTGTGGAGCTGCGTGGTCGGTGTCGTGATGATAGTGACTGTGCGCTGTGAGAGCGTAAAGCCACGGGCTTGATGGGGCGCGATTATAAACGTCCCGGCGTCTGCATTGACCGCACTTGCCACGCCGTGCGCCATAGGCCGACTCAGACCCACCGACTCACTGGGATCGTCTTCCCCGCTGCCCTTGATCTCAATCGCACTGGCGACGATCCGGTTGGTCTCCGGGTTGTAGCGCCCCTCCACTGTGACCACTTGCCCAGTGATCAGAAAATTATCCCCAAAGATCGCCGTGGCTGCCGTGGTGACCACGCTCACGCTGTGCCCATTGCCCCGATTGAGCGTGAATGTCTGGGTCGGGTAGAGTCCCTTCAGCTCCACCACGAGCCCGTGGTAGTCGTTGTTCTGGTGGCGCTCCGCGAGTGCGATACCGGCACCATCGCCCAGCACGAGCGCGGGAGTGAGCCGTCCTGCACTGAGTGTAAACCGGGCCAGATCGAAATCGAGAACCAGCTCCTCACTGGTGCCAAACGCGCGGGGTGCTGCAAACGGCAACACGACGGAACTGCTGCCCTCGGCGAGCGCGACGGTGGTGGCTGTGGTGCTTCCTGTCGCGAAGAGCTGAAGCGTCGAAGCAAGTGTCACGCGCACGCCGGTGTAGCGCCCTGCGGGGACACTCGCCTCGCCCAGAAACGTGTAGAGCGGCCCCGAGGCACTGCGTAGTGAGCGCAGGTCAAGAACGCGTCCGTTCGCATCGGTAAAGAGCGTGACTGCCGCGTCTGTGCTCGAAGACGGCAAGAGCTCGATCTTTGTCACCGTCGCCCAGATCTGATCGTAGTCCTCGCGAAGACTATCAGTCGCCAGCACGGCAATACGAGTCACCGAGCCCGAACCGCTTCCACCACCGCAGCCCCCCAGTAGGGCCAAGCCCAGCACCCCGAAAATCACCTGATTACTACGCATGTTCTTCT
>NZ_JAYUPA010000913.1:0-2924 GCF_043760365.1 Armatimonas sp. | reverse complement strand
CTCTTCGCCCTTCTCTCCCGAGGCGGCGGCAAGTCCGGCGGTGGTGGCGCTTCATGACGCTGGTAAAGACAGCTAAACTATGGACAACTATTTAGATTTTGAGGCGCTCGGCCTCCTAGATGCGTACTGGCGAGCCGCGAACTATCTCTCGGTCGGGCAGATCTATCTCTATGACAATCCCCTGCTAAAGCGCCCCCTCACCGCTAGCGATATCAAGCGCACGCTGCTGGGACACTGGGGTACGACACCGGGGCAGAACTTTATCTACGCCCACCTCAACCGGGTCATCAAAAAAGACGATCTCAATATGATCTATGTCTCCGGCCCCGGACATGGAGGTCCTGCTGTGGTGGCCAACACCTACCTCGAGGGCACCTACAGCGAGGTCTATCCAAACATCAGCCAAGACGAAGACGGGCTGCGCAAGCTCTTTCGGCAGTTCTCGTTTCCCGGCGGCATCCCCAGCCATGTCTCGCCGGAGACACCGGGCTCGATCCACGAGGGCGGCGAGCTGGGCTACTCACTCAGTCACTCGTTTGGGGCGGTATTTGATAATCCTGAGCTGATCGTGGCATGTGTCGTGGGCGATGGTGAGGCCGAGACGGGGCCGCTCGCAACGGCATGGCACTCCAATAAGTTCCTCAGCCCGGCGACCGATGGCGCGGTGCTGCCGATCTTGCATCTCAACGGCTATAAGATTGCCAACCCCACGGTTCTGGCCCGCATCCCGCGCGACGAGCTCGACCAGCTCTTTCGCGGCTACGGCTGGACGCCGCTCTATGTGGAGGGCCATGAGCCAGAGCAGATGCACCCGGCGATGGCCGCCGCGCTAGACACGGCACTTGCGCAGATCAAGAGTATCCAGCACAACGCCCGGAGTGGCGATAGCGAGTTTATCCGTCCCCGCTGGCCGATGATCATTTTGATCTCCCCCAAGGGCTGGACCGGACCAAAAATCGTGGAGGGCGTGGCAAACGAGGGGACATTTCGCGCCCACCAGGTTCCTCTCACGGCTCCCGCCACCAACCCGGAGCACCTAGCGCTCTTGGAAAACTGGCTCAAAAGCTACCGCCCCGAGGAGCTCTTCGATGCCACGGGGCACCTCAAGCCGGAGCTGGCCGCACTTGCTCCTCAAGGTGAGCGGCGGATGGGTGCCAGTCCCCACGCCAACGGCGGCAAGCTCCTCAAAGAACTAAACTTTCCCGACTTCCGCGACTACGCCGCAGTCGTGGAATCGCCTGGTGTACGTGGCATCGGGGACACGCGCGTACTCGGGCCGTTCCTGCGCGATGTCGTCAGGCTCAACCAAGCACGGCGCAACTTCCGGGTCTTTGGCCCCGATGAGACGCTCTCCAACGGTCTTGGGGCGCTACTCGAAGCGACCCCGCGCCAGTGGGATGCGGCGATCCTTCCCGGCGATGTGGGACTGGCACCCGAGGGACGCGTGCTCGACTCGATGCTCAGTGAGCACCAGTGTGAGGGCTGGCTGGAGGGCTACCTACTCACCGGGCGGCATGGGCTCTTCAACTGCTACGAGGCCTTTATCCATATCATAGACTCAATGTTCAATCAGCACGCCAAGTGGCTCAAAGTGACCTCACACTTGCCCTGGCGCGCCCCGATTGCGTCGCTAAACTACCTGCTCTCGTCGCATGTCTGGCGGCAGGATCACAACGGCTTTACGCACCAGGACCCCGGATTTCTCGATGTGGTGCTGAACAAAAAAGCCGAGGTCGTCCGGGTCTATCTTCCGCCGGATGCTAACTGCCTGCTCTCCGTGATGGATCACTGTCTTCGGAGCCGTCACTATGTCAATGTGGTGGTTGCGGGAAAGCACCCGTCGCCGCAGTGGCTCGCGATGGACACTGCCGAGAAGCACTGCGCGGAGGGAATTGGTATCTGGCAGTGGGCCAGCAACGACAATGACAACGACCAGGGCACCGAGCCTGATGTGGTGATGGCCTGCTGTGGGGATGTCCCCACGCTGGAGACGCTCGCGGCGGTCACTCTGCTGCGTGAGCACCTGCCGAGCCTAAAGATTCGTGTGGTCAATGTCGTGGATCTGATGCGGCTTCAGCCCCAGCGCGAGCATCCCCACGGCCTCTCCGACACCGACTTCGATGCGCTCTTCACCAAAGACAAGCCCATCATCTTCGCCTTTCACGGCTACCCCTGGCTCATCCATAGGCTCACGTACCGTCGTACCAACCACGCTAATCTTCACGTCCGAGGCTACAAAGAGGAGGGCACGATCACCACTGCGTTTGACATGACCGTACTCAACGACATGGATCGCTTCCATCTTGCGATGGACACGATTGACCGTCTGCCCCAGACCGGCGAGGCAGGCACAGCGCTCAAGGAGCTACTTATTGGCAAGCTGCTCGCCCATAAAAAATACATCTACCAGTTCGGCGAGGACATGCCCGAGATTCGAAACTGGCAGTGGAACGCGGAAGCGATCTCGCCGTGAACGTCCTCGCGCTCAATGTAGGCAGCTCCAGCCTGAAGTACACGCTCTTTACGATGCCCACCGAAGCCATCCTCGCCGAGGGGCAGATGGAAAGCTTGGATCGCCAGGCGCTCACGGAAGCTGCACAGAGTGCCTTTGCGCACTGCCAGCCGCTGGGAATTGATGCTATTGGCCATAGGATTGTGCACGGCGGCCCGCGCTTTGTCGCACCGATGCGCCTTACCGAGAGTGCTCTTGAGGCTCTGCGAAGCCTGGATGCGCTCGACCCCTTGCACAACCCCACGGAAGTCGCGGTGATGGAGCAAGGAATGCGCCACCTGCCCCATATCTCTCATATTGCGGTCTTTGACACGGCGTTTCACCAGAGCTTGCCGCCCGTGGCTGCCTGCTATGCGCTGCCCCGCGAGCTCTCGGAGCGGCTGGAGCTTCGGCGCTACGGGTTCCATGGCAC
>NZ_JAYUPA010000912.1:0-2927 GCF_043760365.1 Armatimonas sp. | reverse complement strand
GTTCCCGTGTTTAATCATCGGAAGAAAAGCCGGTATTTTGAAGAAAACCTGGTAATTGAAAGATAAATATGCCTGAAGTGTCCGAAGCACAGGTGCTCACAGCCCTGCGCACCGTCCCCGACCCCGACCTAGGAAAAGACCTGGTCACGCTCAACATGATCAAGAATGTCCGCATTTGTGACGGCAACGTGGCGTTTATTGTAGAGCTCACGACCCCCGCCTGTCCGATGAAAGCCAAGATCGAGGCGGACTGCCGTGCGGCGGTCGGTGAGATTCCGGGCGTGAAGGGGATCAAAATAGATCTCACAGCCAATGTTATCGCGCGGCGCCCCCAGGGCGGGAAGATCATCCCGAAAGTGAAGCATGTTATTGCAGTAGCCTCGGGCAAGGGTGGCGTGGGCAAGTCCACGGTGGCAACCAATCTGGCGATTGCGCTGGCACAGTCCGGCGCGCGGGTCGGGCTGATGGATGCCGATGTCTACGGCCCGACGATTCCCATGCTCCTGGGCCTGGAAGACGAGCACTTGGAGCAAACGGCGGAGCGCCAGGCCGACGGCAATGTGATCTCCAAGATCGCCCCGGCGGAGCGCCACGGCGTGAGCTGTGTCTCGATGGGCTTTCTGGTCGAGCCCGGTCAGCCGGTGGTCTGGCGCGGCCCGATGCTGGGGAAAGTCGTCAATCAGTTCCTCGGGGATGTGGCCTGGGGCGAGCTGGACTATTTATTGGTGGACCTGCCCCCCGGCACCGGCGATGTCACGATGACCCTCTCGGAGTCTATCCCCCTCTCGGGTGCGGTGATCGTCATGACCCCGCAGGATGTAGCGTCGAGTATCGCTGTAAAAAGTCTCCGTGCGTTTCAGAAGCTCAATGTCCCGATTCTGGGCATTATTGAGAACATGGCCTATTTCGTCGCTCCCGATACCGGCAACACCTACTATATCTTCGGGCGCGGTGGCGGCCAGGACGCGGCGGAGGAGCTAAAAGTCCCATTTTTGGGGTGCATCCCGCTCGATATTCCCACCCGCGAGGCGTCTGACTGCGGCGAGCCGGTTCTCATTACCGACCCTGAGGGCGCACAATCCCACATCTTCCATGAGGTGGCAGGAAAGCTCGCCCAGCAGATCAGTATCCAGTCCCGAAAGTTCCGCCCTCTTATGGTAATGTAGGAGGATGAAAACAGCGCTGTTCCTCCTCACTCTATCCGCACTTGCCGCTCCGGCGCAGCCCCCACGCTTTGGGCCATCGCCGGAGATGCAGGCCAAGACCCAAGCCGACCACAAGCACCTGCTGGAGCTACTCAAGATCGAGAAGCTCCGCCCCGGGCCAAGCGGCACCCCGTCCGCGCCCAACGCCGCGAACTCCGACGAAGCAAAAGTCGGCCCCTACACGCTGCCTGATGCGCTGACCCTCAAGAACGGCAAGAAAGTCGCGAGCAAGAAAGACTGGGAAGCCCGCCGTCAAGAACTTTTTGAGGACTTCGACCGCGAGATGTACGGTCGGACTCCAAAAGTTACCCCTAAAGTGACGTGGGAAGTGGCCGAGACGCTCAGGGAGAAGAAAGGCGAGATCGCTGTTGTCACCAAGAAACTCGTTGGGCACGTGGACAACAAAGACTTCCCAAGTATCAAGGTGGACATCCAGCTCACGCTCACTACCCCGGAGAGTGCGACCAAACCCGTACCCGTGGTCATGGAGTTCGGCTTTATCTTCCCGACCCGCCCGGGTGCGCCCGCCTTCGCTCCCCCGCCTGGCTCTGGCCCCAGCTGGCAGGAACAAGTGCTCGCCAAGGGCTGGGGCTATGCGATTCTCTCCCCAAACTCCATCCAAGCGGACAACGGTGCGGGCCTGCGCGAGGGCATTATCGGCCTCGTCAATAAAGGCGAACCACGCAAAGTGGACGACTGGGGATCGCTCAAAGCCTGGGCCTGGGGGGCGAGCCGCGCTCTCGACTACTTCGAGACCGACAAGGCCGTGGATGCTAAGAAGGTCGCGATTGAGGGCCTCTCTCGCTACGGAAAGGCCGCGCTGGTCACCATGGCCTACGAGCCGCGCTTTTCGATTGGTTATATTGGCTCGTCGGGAACGGGTGGGGCGAAGCTCTACCGCCGCATCTTCGGAGAGCAGATCGAAAATGTTGCCAGCTCGGGCGAGTACCACTGGATGGCTGGGAACTTCGTCAAGTACGCCGGGCCACTGACCACTCCCGATCTGCCCGTGGATGCCCACGAGATCATCGCGCTCTGCGCCCCGCGCCCGGTGTTTATTAGCTGCGGTTCGCCGTTTGTGGAGGGAAACTGGGTGGACAGCAAGGGCCAGTTTTTGGCCGGAGTCGCCGCCGGGCCGGTCTACACGCTTCTCGGCAAAAAACCCCTTCCCGTCAGCGAGCAGCCCGCCATCGGAGTGGGCCTCCTCGACAGCGACATTGCCTACCGCCAGCACGAAGGCGGGCACACCATCGGCCCCAACTGGCCCCACCTGCTCACCTGGGCGGAGCGCTACTGGAAATAACGTTGTCCGCCCAATGAAATTGGGCGTCTGCAATGGCTTCGTTCCTCAGCCGCAAAGCCCGTGCCGGGCTGACCTCCCCCTAGCCCCCTCCGGCTCCGCGAAAGGGGAATTTCGGTAGCCCGGCACGGGCTTTGCGGCGGAACGCCATTGCAGACGCCGGTTTCAACCGGCGGTATCGCGGTATCATGCGTGGCAAGATGACCCTCACGTTTAGCGGCACGATCTGGCACTGGCGCGGCCCCTCCCCGTTTCATTTCGTCACCGTTCCCGCCCAAGAGAGCGAGGACATCAAGGCCATCTCCGACCTCGTCACCTACGGCTGGGGCATGATCCCCGCAATGGTGACAATCGGGGAGACGGAGTATAAAACGTCGCTCTGGCCCAAGAACGGCGGCTATATCGTGCCGATAAAAGATGTG
>NZ_JAYUPA010000911.1:0-2929 GCF_043760365.1 Armatimonas sp. | reverse complement strand
GCCGCGCCTGACTCCCTGCGACACCATCGCCGATGGCATCGCGATCAAGGCCCCGAGTGAGCGCACGTTCGAGTACATTCAGGCCCTCGCCGACGACGTGGTGACCGTGAGCGACGAGCGCATCGCGGAGGCAATTCTCTTGCTCCTCACGCGCATGAAAGTGCTGGTCGAGCCATCGGGCGCGGCGGGGCTGGCGGCACTGCTCGCCCATCCGGGGCTTGGCGTCGGGCAGACGGCGTGTATTCTCTGTGGCGGCAATATTGACCTCAAGCTCCTCTCTGATCTGATCGAGCGCGGGATGATCCGCACCAGCCGCTACTTTCACTTCTTCACATCGTGCCCCGATCGCCCCGGTGGCCTCGCGGCGCTTCTGGACACCATTGCAAAAGCGGGTGGCAACGTGATGGAAGTGACCCACAACCGCATCAGCGCCGAGATTCCCTACGGTCGCACCGGCGTTGAGATGCTGATCGAAGTGCGCGGCGAGGAGCACATTGCTCGCCTTGAAGAGCGCCTCCAGGCAGGCGGCTACCCCGTCCGGCGGCTGGACTGAGCCCTACGGATAGTTTGGGGGAAGCGTCACGCGAAAGTACCGAACCTGACCATGGTCGCTGCCTTGCACGAGGACAAATCGCCCCATGACCCGAACTCCCCTCTCCAGTTGCCAGCCCGTGCCCCGAGGAACCAGGGTTTGCAGATCCAGACAGCGCCCGTCTTTCCAGACAAACGGCGAAGGCTTATCGGTTATCTGATCCACCATCACTCCCACCACCTTGCCTTCGTCATCAATGTCCTCACAGGAGAGGCAGACCTTCCCAAAAACCGGGGGCTTCTCCCAGAGAAGGCGTGGCTTCGCGGAGGGTGAGTCCCAGATCGCTCCCATGCCCTCGCTATTGCGCGAGATGGTTCCGATCAGCATTCCGTTCTTATTCATCTTTTTAGGCTCCGCTTCCCAGAGAACCTCCCCATCCTTCTTTTTTTCTGCCATCGGGAGAGGAATAATTTTGTTTCCTAAGCGAACCGAATGAACGCTTCCTGTATTCGTTTTTGGATTGACACTAGTAACCAATCCCTCCTGCTCTTCTTTTGGCCACGACAGACAAGGCTCAGGCTTGCCATCACGCCAGAGCGTCAACTGGTCTTTCACAATAGTAATCCACTCACAATTTGGCATCATGATACCCAAACCATTTCCAGACCCATTATTTGTCGAAGGGCGAATTTCCCCCCCCAGTTTTACAACCCCAGCTATCCGGCTATACCCAATAATTCCATTTTTCGTAACGGTCTGAGCACTGGATATTTGATAGCCAGGGAGCGGAGCTAGCATTTCCCATTTCCCATCATGAAACCAAAAACTACAACTTATTTGCGCTGAAGAATCTTTATATCTTAGCGTTTTACCATGTAAATCTCCTAATAATTCCCCGTTTTCCACTACCTGTACATGAGACAATGCTTTTTGGGGAAAACGTGACTGCAGTGCAATGGATTCGGGTAAGTGAATTTTTTCGGAGAGCGAGTGGGATGGCTGCCAGCGTTGGGCAAAGCCTAGTGTATTTGCGATAACCGTCCCATCAGCTAGTAGGTAGGGATGGCCCGATGCCGCCGCCAACTCGCCGCCAGCTTCAACCATGAGAGGTTCAACTTTCGCGCTCCTGACTAGGGATCTCACATTCAGGACGAGAGCCGTCATACCACTCAAGGGCAGGCCGATCACGGCCAGTGCAGTACCCGTTCGTTGCCAGCGATGGCGAGTACGGACTGGGGGGAGCGCAGCCCTGATCTGTGTATTAACAGCTTGCACTTTCTCGTCGGCTAGTGTGCTCTCCACGTGCCAGAGCCGTGCTTGTTGATCTAGCTCGTTCTCGGTCATTTAATTTTTCCCTCTGAAAGCAGCTCCCGCAGGCGGCGCGTTGCCTCAAAGACGCGGGCTTGCACCGTTCCCTGTGGCACACCTAGAATTTTTGCGGCCTCTTTATGCGTCCAGCCCTCGGCCTTGACCAGCACAAACGCCTCGCGCTGGCTCTCGGAGAGGGCACAGATCGCGCGATCTAAGTCCAGCCGCAGGGCGATGTCTTCCGGCGCAATGCCTTCCGATTCATCCAGCGACTCGGTTTTCAGCGGCGAGCGTTTCTGCTGGGCACGCCACGTACGAATCGTGATGGTGTGCAGCCAAGTGGTGAGCCGGGCCTTGCCCATAAAGAGCGGGAGGGTCTTGAGCGCCGCCAGAAGCGTCTCCTGCGTGATGTCCTCCGCCTCGGAAACGCAGCCCGCGCTGAGGCGTAGTGCCAGGCGATAGATGCGGTCCTTGTGCTCCAGAAGGAGTTTTGGGTCGAGCGTCAGCATTGCTTTCAGAGAGTTAGTGGGCATTGTGCCCGATTTTGTTGGAAAATAAAAAAATCCCCTCCACAGGCCGACGGCCTGCGGAGGGGATTCAGGACTCTAGCCTTTCTTGAAGACCACGCTGTCTTGGGTGGCGCTGGCAACCCGCAGGTTGAACGCCTTCAGCGACTCCTCTGCTAGCAAGCTCCCCACAATTCCTTTGAGAGTCTTCGCACTCCCTCGGACGGTGATCTCCGTCAGCTCCGGGGTGTAGCTCTTCAGCTCTGCCCCTGCGATTCCCTGGAGTTTGCTGAGCACCTCCACGATCTGTGTGGCCTCACTGTAGTCCCCAAGCCCCTGGAACTGAAGCGCGGTAACTCGCATGTCCTCAATATCGTTCTCGGAGGCGAGGGGGATCTTGTCCATCAGCCGCGCCACAAGCTGCTGCACGGCGCGCTCCGTACACTTACCCGCTTGCGACTCATTCCATGCCGTATTCTTATCCGCAGGAGGCGTGGCCTGAGAATCCTGCTCCGTTTTCTTGCTTCCCAGCACCGCACTCAGGCCCAGCTTGAGCAGCTCAGCCCCTCCAAAGCTCTTGCTC
>NZ_JAYUPA010000910.1:0-8304 GCF_043760365.1 Armatimonas sp. | reverse complement strand
GCGCGATTGTCAGCCGCGTCACGCAGGACACCGACCGGGTCTGGGGCTTTCTTGTGGATGGAGTCCCGTACTTGTTGTCTGGGACACTGACTCTGGTTGGAGGACTGGCATCGGGGCTCTTGCTCTCCTGGAAACTGACGCTGGCGATTCTCTTGCCCGTGCCGCTTGTCGCCGTCCTGATGTCGCTTATCTGGAAGCCGATGGCCTCGAAGTACCATAAAGTCGGGCAGAAGTGGGGGCGGCTCCACACCCAGCTCAATGAGTCGCTCAACGGCATTCGGGTCGTGAAGGCATTTGTGCGCGAGGAGGGAGAGTGGGACAAGTTTCGCAACCGCAACTCCGAGCTGGCGCAGAGCGGCCTCATTGCGGACCGCTGGTGGTTCCGCTCGGAGACCTTTGTCACCGTGCTAGTCGGGCTTGCGCCGCTCATCAACTGGGGCTTTGGCGGCTATCTAGTGCTCCACGGCGAGCTGACTCTGGGCAAGCTCATGGCGATGCAGATTCTCCTCTGGCAGGTCTACGGCCCGCTCCAGTGGTTCGGGCAGGTGAATCAGTGGTTCTCCCGCGCCATGGCCGGAGCTGAGCGTGTGTTTGAAGTGATTGATTCGCAGTCCGAGACCTATGATAAGCCCGGTGCGCTGGATCTCCAGACTGTCACGGGCGAGATTCGCTTCGAGAATGTCCGCTTTGGCTACGACAAGTCCAACCCGGTTCTCAAAGGCATTGACCTAACCGTCAAGCCCGGCGAGCTGATCGGCTTGGTCGGGCGGAGCGGCGCGGGCAAGTCCACGACCGTGAATCTGCTCTGTCGCTTCTACGATGCCGATGGCGGCAGTGTCCGCATCGATGGTATTGACATCCGCGACATTGAGCTTCAGGCGCTCCGTCGGCACATTGGAATTGTGCTGCAGGAACCGTTTCTCTTCAATGGAACCATCGCGGAGAATATCGCCTACGGTAAGCCCGACGCGCGCTTCGAGGAGATTATCGAGGCCGCCCGCGCTGCCTGTTGCCACGAGTTCATTGTGCAGAAGCCCGACGGCTACGACACGAATGTTGGGGAGAAAGGTGGCAAGCTCTCCGGCGGCGAGAAGCAGCGCCTCTCGATTGCCCGGGCCATCTTGCACAACCCGAAGATTCTGATTCTGGATGAGGCGACGAGCTCCGTAGATGTTGAGACAGAAAAGAAAATCCAGCAGGCAATCGGCAACCTCACCGCAGGCCGCACGACCTTTGCCATCGCGCATCGCCTCAGCACGCTCCGCAACGCCGACCGGCTTGTGGTCATTGACAAGGGCAGGATCGCGGAGATCGGCACCCACGCCGAGCTGATGGAGAAGCAGGGGATTTTCTACAGCCTGGTCGAGACCCAGGCACAGACCAGTAAAGCGCTCACCGAAAATGTGGCGTACACCGAGGAAGGCAACTAACGATTTTGAAAGAGATTCAAAACTGGCTAACCCAGCTTGATCAGGCCACCCACGAGTGGCTCGGGGAGCTGGGCGAAGACCTAACGGACCCCGAGTTAATGTGGCAAGCGTTCCCCAACGGCCACAGCATCGGCGCTCTGCTGGTGCATATCGCTGAGGTTGAGGCCTACTGGCTCCACCACATTGCGTGCGGCGAGCCTTATCAAGACAGGGAGGGCGAGGTGCTAAAGGGCGAGATTGACCAGTTCGGCATCCGCTGGCCGACTCCACCCACCTACCCCCTGCACTTTTATAAGGCGCTCTTGGCGACAACGCGAGAGAAAACCAAGCGGCTGATCGGGGCGCTGGAGAGTCCCAATCACACGGCAACGCGAGTGCGGCGTGATGGCACAGCCCAGGAGTTCACGCTGAGCTGGCTCATGACCCACGTGATTGTCCACGAGGCATATCATGGCGGTCAGGCAGTGCTTCTCGTATTGATGCAGAGAAAGGCGAACGAATGAGTCCACAAGAAACTGCAGCGCGGATGACCGAGAAGCTCGCACGTGATCTGGTTCTGGCGCTGAAGGCAACCCCCCTAGAGAAGCTCGACTGGAAGCCCGAAGGTTTGGGGCGGAGCATCGTAGACCAGCTCACGGAGTGCGTTGGAGCCAATGTAAAGTGGACGTGTATTTTTCAGGAGCGTGCCTACCGCAATCCTACTGAGGCGGAGTGGGAAGCCAGTACCGACGGACTGATAACCCCTGAGGCACTTGCCGAGCGACTCATCGCCTCCGCCGATACGCTGGCAACCGCACTGCGTGCGCTCGACGGGACGTTTGTGGCGATGCAGATACCCGGGACTTCTCGGACATGGGCGGAGGCTTGCTTTCATCCCTACTGGAACATGGCCTATCATGAGGGACAGCTTGCCTTTATCCAAACCCTCTACGGAGACACCGAGGAGCACGCCGACAGCGGCCCCTCGGGAGAGTGAACAAGAGTAAATACGTGACAAACTTACAGCTTTTCTATGACCCGCCGGGTGTCTTGCGCCTGACGGTGGACAACGAAAAATCCTACCCGAAAGTGGCGATCTACCAGTCGTCGCCGCTCCGACGGCCCGGGCAGTACCTCTCGCTGCTGGATGGCAAGAGTGAGGAGATCGCGCTGGTTCCCTCGCTGGATGCACTCACACCCGAGAGCCGACGCATCGCCCAGCAGGAGCTGGCGCGGCGCTATCTCACGGCGAAGATTCTGGCGCTCACTAGTGTCAGACAGGAGTTTGGCGTGACCTACTGGCACGTCGTCACCGACAAGGGCGAGCGCGATTTTGTGGTGCAGAACCTCTCCGAGTCGTGCCTCTGGCTCTCCGAAGCACACTTACTGATCATTGATGCTGACAGTAATCGCTTCGAGATCGTGGATCGTGGTGCACTGGACAGTGTGAGCCAGCACCTGCTCGACTCGGTGTTGTAGTGAACCTGTCTTCTGCGCTTCTGGCGCGGCTGGAGCGTGCGCTGGGCTTGCCGCCGATTGAATTTCCGCCGATTAAAATCGGCGTCTAGGGGCGTCGTCCCTCCGCCAAAAAGTCGCTCCGCGACTGGGAAAGCACTTCATTCCTAATCGCGGAGCGATTTCTCAGCCGAGCCTGCGAGGCTCACAGACGCCGATTTTAATCGGCGGGTACAGCGAACACAGAATGACCGACGAAATTTTCTTGACTGCTTTTGAGGACACGAGCTTGCCGCGCTACGAGTGGACGCATACCGCGCACGTCCGCATGGGGTTTCTCTACCTGAGTCGCCTGCCGTATGCTGAGGCGGAGGCGAGTATTGTGGCTGGAATCCAGCGCTACAACGCCGCCAAGGGCAACCACACAGGCTACCATCACACGATCACGATTGCGTTTGCACGACTCATCGCCGCACGCCTGACCGAAGCTGGGATTTGGCCCACGTTTCGTGCCGCAAACCCGGATTTGCTGACTTTCGCCTGCATCCAAAAGCACTACAGCCCCGAGGTAATTAAGAGCGATCTGGCGCGGGCGGAGTTTGTTGAGCCTGATCTAGCGCCGTTGTCTTAATCGTGGCGTGTGTCAAGTCATGAACGACCCGACTCGGAGTTACGCCGTCCTGCGGACGTGGGAATGCGTCTACCAATCCAGCACTTCAGAGATGCCGTCGAAGAGACGTTTGAGCTTTGGGTGGTTACTCTGGCGCTTCATCTCAAACCACACGGTAGGGTGAAGATTGCCCAAGATATTGGCTCGTGCAAGCTCGGCGTCACGAGTTCGGCGGTAAGTTTTCAAGTCCTGGTAGTAGGTTTGGAAAAGCGCACGGCGGGCACTTCGGAAGGCTTCGTCATTGAGTTCTAGAACGGTCTCGACGGTGTACTCAACCCTCCGTTTTTCTCGCACGGAGAGCACAATGTCGTTGCGGGGCTTGAGTTGCCAGTCGCTGAAGTCCAGGCGAATCAGCGCAAGTGGGTTTTCCATTCGCAAGTCAAGAAAGACAGCATCACTGATGGGAAAAGCTGTGGCACTGGTGACAGGCGAGACAGTGTCTCCCGCTCCGAACATCGCCCACTGCTTCCCCTTCTTCTCCGTGTTGCACCGGAAGCAAACCAGAAGGTAGTTCCACCAGACAAAGGCATGCTCCGGGTAGAGGCTCTTGGGCCAGATATGCTCGATTGCACTCGTAGTATTGTGCTCGCAGTAGCAACAATACTGTTTGCCAGGCCGTAGCTCCGCAAGCCGATCACGGACGGCATCGAAGGCTTGGTTGCCGGTGCGGTTCGCCCATCGTGTTTCCGCAAGCGCTACTTTTTCGGCAAAGTTTACAAGCTTATCAATATCGCCTTGTTCGTCGCTGAGTTTCTTGACCGCTTCAGGGGGACAGCTCAGAACGAGTGGAACCCCAATCACGGCTCAATCTCTCCCAACCCAACAGGAGAGGCAATAAAGATCGCTTGCAGCCCCCGCTGCTCATCGCGCTCTGTTTCCGTCAACTCCCGTTCCCACGATAGCCGTTCCAACTCCGCAAGGCGATCCAGCTTCACCTTGCCTTCCTCAGAACGCTCAATCTTCCCAAAGGCTTCGCTGGCGTAGGCTTCTAAGATATTGCCATAACGCAAACGGGAAAGCTCCAGATCATCCAGAAAGCGTCCTTCTTCATCGGTGCCAGGTGTGGGCAGTTTGTAAACTGTTGTCGCCGCTTGGCAAATGAGGGGGCTATGGGTGGTGACAATAAACTGCATCTCTGGGAAGCGCTTCGTCAGCCAGAAACCAATGCGCTGTTGCCAAGTTGGGTGCAGGTGAGCATCAACTTCATCAATGAGCACCACACCGGGAATGATAATTTCATTGGGGCGTCCAGGAACTGTCAGGGCATCAATCCCAAAAGCGAGGACGAGTTGGTGGATCAGTTCGATGGCAATGCACAAAGCGGAGCGGTAGCCGTCACCGAGTTGCTCAATTTCGATAATGTTTCCGGTGCCATCTTTGAAGAGAATTTCATCTTCATTTACCTCATGAAGAACAGTATTGTTGGGAAGAAATTTTTCTAAGTTGATAACGTTTGTTATTAGTTCAATAATTAGTTTTCCATCTTTTCGGCTAGGTCTAGCTTGGTCGCGAAGCCATGTTAAAGCACCGCCTAATGCAGCATCTTCTCCAAAGGCTGAAATATGTGGAGCCGCTTTCGGATTCTGAAGATAAGCATCATTATATTTTGGATCACCGCCTGTGAAACGACGATATGGCCCGAATGATGCACTGAACCATCCTTCTGATGAACTCCAAACGTGAAGATCAGGAGGGATGACATTTCTAATGTTGGTTGAAAATAGTGATTTGTAACCTTTTACTGATTCATGTACAGATAAAGGTCTAGCTGGCCTTTTATTTTCTGCTTGAATAATTGTCGCTGTTGTCGGGACTAATATGTTTTCTCGGTTTAAATTCATTAAATATTTATCTTCTTGGGATTTTATTAATGTTAGTATGATTGTTGCGGATTTCTCGTTTTTATTAATCCATTTAGGCCATTCTTGTTGTAAATACTGTGCATCATTTGGCCCTATTAATCCTAAAGCAATTGATCGGATAATTGATGTTTTTCCTGTTCCATTTCCTCCTAAGAAAACATGCCAACCTTTCTGAGATATCAATCTTGATATATTCCACCGGAGAGATTGTATACCTCTTATGCATTTAAGATTAATAATATTAATATGCATTATTTTACAACTTTGGCAGGGTTTGAACTTGCTCGCTGTCTTCGGGGAAGAGGGCGCGGATGGCGGCACGGTACTCGGTGAGGGCTTTACGGGCTTTTTTGATGGCGTCGTCGCGGCGGAGGTTGAGAGTGGCGAGGGTTTCGTCGAGCTGGCGGATGGTGCTTTGGGCGGTTTCGTAGGCCGCGATGCGGGCGCTGTAGTTGGCAAGCGTGAGTGCGTTCGTAGCACCGTCTTCTTTCACCAGAATCGTGAGAGGCGGCTTGACGGAGGGGTAGCGGTTCTCGGGGAGGGCGTTGATGCTCGTCCAGATGCTCTCCAAGTCCCGTGCGGCGCGGAGCTGCTTCTCCGCGAGGGCGTTGCTGGTGGGTAGGGCAGGAAGCTGTGCGACAAACTCGGTTTCGGGGAGGAGGCCACGGACGCTGGTGACGAGGCGGGAGTTGACGGCACGAACGGCGGTTCGGGTGGTGTCGCGGGTGAGGGCGGCGGCCTGGCGCTGGTTCTCCGGGGTGACCTGCGCCAAGGCGATGGCAGAAACTGTCTGATGCAAGGCAGTGAGCTGCGCAAGCCCGGTGCCGGATTTTAAGACGATGGCACGGCCTAAAGCGGTCTCGGCAGCGGCCCAGTGACGCTGGATAGCGGCTAAAGTGGCCTGTAAGGTGGCAGAACTAATGGTCGGCATAGACTAAATTCCCTCCGGCAAAGCCAGGATGTGGGTTGGCAGAGGCAAGATGCTCTCTGGCAGATTATATCAAACCCTAAATAGCAACTGCAAGTATCCCCCCGGCCTCACTTCCCGAACCCACCCGGCTCTCCGCTCATTCTTCGCTCCAAGCCACCCTCCCTCAGCGCAGGGAGGGTAGGGGAGGGTTCTGGCTCCCCCTTCCTTGGAACAGGGAAGGGGGGCGGGGGGATGGGTTCGGGAAGTGAGGCCGGGGGGATGGGTTCGGGATGGCTTTTCATAGCATTCCCTCGGCCCTTGCCTCACAGGCATTGAGCGCTTCTTCCACTCTGCGGCAGGCGTCTTCGTCGGACTCATCGGCAGCGATAAAGATCGGCTCACCGAAGACCCAGGCGGCGCGGCTGAAAGGGGCCGGGAGAAGGTAGTCGTCCCAGGTGGTGAGGCGCTTGCACGGCGTGGCGGTGGCAATGAGCGGGAGAATCGGCTTGCCCGAGCGCCGTGCGAAGAAGACCACACCGGGCTGGACTTTTCGGGCGGGGCCGCGTGGACCATCGGGAGTGAAGGCGAGAACGCCCCCTTTTTCCAGCTCCCTGAGCATCTGTACGGCAGCACGGGCACCGCCTCTGCCTGTGGAGCCTCGGACGATCTGATAGCCGAATTTCTCGAAGTTGTGCGCCTGAATATCGCCGTCGCGTGAGAGCGAGACCAGCGCCCAGTAGCCTCGGTTTCGGTAGCGGTAGAGCGAGAGCAGGGTGCGGCCATGCCAGGTGACCAGAATCCCTCCGTTGTGCTCTTTCAGCGTCGCCATCGCCGCCTCTTCGCCGATAATCGTCAGTCGTGCGGTGCCCGCGAGAAGGCGCACCAGCCCTCCAATGGTCGCGGCAAGCGCACGGACTTTGAGCGTGAGTGGGCGCGGCTTTTCCACCCCCTTCGCGGAGCCGCACCCAGAGGGTACCCGGGTCGGCGAAGCCGGGGGGAGGTTAGGCATCAATTCCCCGTTGCTGGGCGTTGTAGAGCAGGCTGTAGAGTCCGCCGGTGGCCAGTAGCTCCGCGTGGTTTCCGATCTCGGCGATCTTACCGTCTTGCAGCACGACGATCTTATCGGCGTTGACGATGGTGGAAAGCCGGTGTGCGATAATAATGGTCGTGCGGCCCTTGAACCAGGTGCCCAGTGCTTCTTGCACCACGGACTCGGTCTGGGCATCAAGTGCACTGGTGGCTTCATCAAAAATTAAAATATGCGGGTCCGTGAGCAGGGCACGGGCGATAGCGAGGCGCTGCTTCTGGCCTCCTGAGAGGGTGGTGCCCCGCTCACCCACCAGTGTCTCGTAGCCCTGCGACTGGGCCTGAATGAACGCGTGGGCATTGGCGGCACGCGCGGCGGCGCGTATCTCATCGTCGGTGGCGTCGGGCTTGCCGTAGGCAATATTGCTCTTTATCGTCCCGGAAAATAAGATGCTATCTTGAGGAACAATGCCAATCTGCTGGCGAAGCGAGGCGATCGTAACGGATTTAATATCGTAGCCGTCAATGCGTACCAGCCCTTTGGTGGGGTCATTGAAGCGGGGGATCAGATCTGCGAGTGTGGACTTACCCGCCCCGGTTGGCCCCACAAAGGCGACAATCTCACCAGGCTCGATCGTGAGCGAGATGTTTTGCAGAACGGGTGTACTTTCCTCGTAGCCAAAGCTGACCTCCTCGAAGACCACGCGACCTGCCATTTTAGGAAGAGGGGTGGCGTTTTCCCTATCACGGATACTGGGCACGACATCCAGCACCTGGGTGAAGATCCGATCCGCTGCCCCGAGTAGCTCCTCAAACTGCCCACGGACATTACCAAACCCACTAATCGAGCCGGACAGCAGGTTGGCCATCATCACAAAGAGAAGAAAGCTTCCCAGAGGAACCTGGAAGTGGACACCCGCGTAGAGCACCAGTGCCATCGCCAGTGCGCCGATCCAATCCACGGTGGGAGTC
>NZ_JAYUPA010000909.1:0-8312 GCF_043760365.1 Armatimonas sp. | reverse complement strand
GGGTCTCGGTGGGTTTCTTGATTCTAGCTCCGCCTCCGACAATGCTGGCTATGTTAGAGAAATAGAAAACGGGCGCGTCGTACCACTCCGGGATCATCTCCAGCCCGCGCTTCTTGCGGGCGTTTTTCACATGGGCCTCGAAGGCATAAAAGTCGCGGAAAGAGGGGATGTTCTTCACGGGTGGCAGCAGCTCAACATGGCTGAGTTGCTTGGCGAACGGCTTGACGGCGGCATCCCAACGGACAGGCAAGCCCGCAATCGTGCGCAGCCCAAGCGGACGATAGGAAAGCAGCCAGGCAATACTATCTATTGGAGCGTCGGCCCAGTCCAGAAGCCGTGCAAGATCGGCCTCAACAAAGGCGTGCTGTACCGGCAAGACATACTCTGTCTGCGGCACAACCACGCCCAAGACTTGCTCCAGTCCCTGCTGGTTTTCAGAAGTGACCCGCGAGAGCGGGAGAGGAATATACCGAACAAACTTCATGGGAGGGCCTTACTTTTCAAGGCAGTAAATCCTGAATCATCAGCTGACTTTCCGCAGCAAGCGCAACAACGGAAACGTTTTCCAGTAGAGTCTGCACGGAGCCATAGCCATCGTCGCTTGGCTGGCGGTGAACAATCAGGCGACGGCCTTTGACATCCACCACCCAGTACTCAGGAATTCCAGCGCGGGCGTAGGACTCCGCTTTATCCGTTCGATCGGTGCGCAGCGTGGCATCGGCAACCTCGACGACAAGCAGCACTTCACATGCAGGCGGATTATCTGAATAGTCTTCCAGCGGCAGGCGCGTCACGAAGACATCGGGTTCGGGCTCGTTGAGATCATCCAGGACAATCGGGGCTTGTGCTCCCACCCGATCACGTCCAAACCGATCTTCCAGTGCATGGGTCGTTCGACGGCAACTGACGACGTGGGGCTTGTTCTGTGGCAATTTCTCTACCAGGACACCATTGAGCAGCTCGTAGCGAGCCTGCTCGACGAGTCCTGCCTCTAACAAAACGGCGACATGGGCGCGAGTGAGACGGAACGTACGCCCGGCTTCAGAAATCGAGGGAACTGCCACCACTGTGCTCATAGAGGTATTATAGCGCACCAAAAAACTCGTAACCGGAAAGACACTCAGGTGCTCTCAGGGGGCAGGTACAATATAAATATGGATCCACGACAAACACCCCAGAAAACTAAACGGCCTCTGGCAATTATTGAAACATCCAAAGGTGTCATTCAGATCGTTCTCTACCCAGATATCACCCCCAAGACCGTCGCGAACTTTATCAAGCTAGCCCAAAAAGGGTTTTATAATGGCCTAACTTTTCACCGAGTCGAGCCTGGCTTTGTGATTCAAGGCGGCGATCCAGCGGGCAATGGCTCGGGAGGGCCGGGCTGGAAGATTCCTAATGAAAAAAATGGCATTCTCAAACACAACCGAGGTGCCGTGGCGATGGCAAATGCCGGGCGAGACACTGCGGGAAGCCAGTTTTACGTGGTGATCGGCAAACCCGCCCCGAGCCTTGACGAAAAAGAGCCCGATGGTGTCAATAAATACACGGTCTTCGGACAGGTCGTGGCCGGACAGGCAGTGGCGGAGAAGATCGCCATCGGCGACAAGATGCTCAAAGTAAAGATCGTGGAGTAGAGTCAATGCTCAGTGTCCTAGCCCTTTTACTGCTCTCGAATCCTCTCGTTCAGACTCCCCCCCCGGCGCAAAAGCCGCCCGTAGCGGAGAAGAAAGTAGAGAAGAAAAAAGACGAGAAACCTAAAAAAGAAGAAAAGCCAAAAGTTCAAAAGCCTAAGAAACAGGCCGAGCGGCCCGTTGCTACTCTCGAAACCGCAAAAGGGACGATTCAAATCGAGCTAGAGCCCACCGAAGCCCCGGTTGCTGTCTCAAACTTCATCAACCTGGCACAGCGTGGGTTCTACGACGGCCTCACGTTTCACCGAATCGAGGCGGATCTGATTCAGGGCGGTGACCCTCTGGGCAATGGCACGGGCGGGCCGGGCTACACAATCCCCTACGAACAAAACCGGGGCCTCAAGAACACCAAAGGCGTCGTCGGGATGGCGCGCGGCCCGGAGCGTGACTCCGCCGGGAGCCAGTTCTACATCCTCAAACGCGATGTCCCCGGCTTCGATCTCAATGGCTACACACTTCTCGGGCGGGTCACGGCGGGGCAAGACGTCTTGGAGAAGCTTGTGGTGGGAGACAAGATCACCCACGCCAGTGTCACCGTGCCCTCCAGCTACAAACCGCGCACCTTTGGCCCCACGCACCCTGCGGAGCCTCAGGCGCTGTTCTATCCAAACCTGCCAGAGGATGCCGCATCGCGCACCTACAGCCGCACCGTCAAAGTCAAAATTGCCGTGAGCGTCACGGGAGGTGTAGATGTCAACCTGACTCAGGGTTCGGGTGATGAGGAGATTGACGATGCTATTTTGGAGGCGATCCGTCAGTGGCAGTGGCAGCCCGCTCTCAAGAATGGGCAACCGGTGGCGCAGACCCTAGAGTTTGTGTATGATCTAGCAACGCACTCACGCCGTGTGGGAGGAAAAGAGTAACTATGATCCGTTTAAGTGCCAAGGTTCAGGGCAATGTACAGGGAGTCGGTTTTCGCTACTGGGTACACCACACTGCCCAGCGTCTCACCGGAGTAGGTGGAGGCTACGTCAAGAACCTTTCGAATGGCAGTGTCGAAGTCGAGGCGGAGGCTCTAGAGCGCGCTCCGTTACAGGCGCTCCTCGCGGAACTCCACCGTGGTCCCGCGCAAGCGCAAGTCACCGCTGTCGAGGCGCAGTGGGAAGAAGATGTCGAGGGCCGTCACCTCTCTTTCCGGGTAGCGTAGCCGCCGAGGAGTGAGAAAAATATGGGCCTGGTGGGTAAAAGATATGGGCCTGGCAGGATTCGAACCCGCGACCAAGGGATTATGAGTCCCGCGCTCTACCGCTGAGCTACAAGCCCGAAAGACGCTGGAATTATACCATACCGCCATACCGCTCCCATTCACGCGCCCAGAGGGCACCCGGTCTTATTGTCGCTTCGCGACACGAAGGCCCTCCGGGCCATACAGATTGATTCGGGATGGGCGGTACGCCCTTTGTGTCCGAGGTACGAGGACAATATCACGCCCCCGTTCATGGGGGCGAAAAATAAGGAAAATTAACAAACTATGGCATCTGACATGATCAAGCTAGGTGGTCTCTGGACCAACAAAGACAAGAACGGCAAGACCTTTCTGACGGGCAAGCTCTCGCCTCAAGTGAAGATACTAATCTTCAAAAATGAGTACCGTGAAGCAGAGAACCAGCCGACGCATGTGATGTATCTCTCGCAGGTCGAGGCACAGCCAGGAGAAGATAACAAGAAGCCCGAGCCGGAGGCAGATGAGTTCTTCGCCGAAGGCGATGCGGCTCCCCGTCCGATGGCCCCCCGCGCCGCCGCGCCCGCGCCCCGTGCCCCCGCCGCAGCACCCGCCCCCGCGCGTCCTGCCGCGCAGCGCCGCCCGTCCCCACCGCCCGCCGACGAAGAGCTCGACGATCCGTTCGCAGAGTAACCCATGCAACTACCAGCAACCCTCACCACCTCGCGCAAGTTTTCGCGAGGTGAGTTTTTTATGCCCGAAGGCATCACCATCACAGGAGACAATCTCACGGTGGACTTCGGAGGCGCAACGCTTCGTGGCACGGTGCCAACAACGGAGCCCGATAAACGCGCCGGGGTTGGGGTGCGTGTCACGGGCAAGAATATCACGCTCAAGAATCTACGTGTTCAGGGCTACAAAGTCGGGGTGCTGGCACGAAGCTGTCTGGGGCTGAAGCTGGAGAGCATTGACGCGTCGGATAACTGGAAGCAACGGCTCGCCAGCACGCTAGAAAAAGAAGATTTATCGGACTGGATGAGCTTTCACCAGAACGAAAAAGACGAGTGGCTGGAGTACGGCGCGGCGCTCTATCTAGTGGACTGTGCGGGTTTCTCGGTGCGCAAGTGCACGGCGCTGCGCGGGCAGTGTGGCCTGATGCTCACGCGCTGCAACGATGGCCTTGTGGCGGGGAACAACTTCTCGTTTCTCTCCGCAATTGGGCTGGGAATGTACCGAAGCTCGCATAATAAAATCCTTCAGAATAAAATAGACTGGTGCGTGCGCGGTTACAGCCACGGTGTCTATAATCGCGGCCAGGACTCGGCGGGGATTCTGATCTACGAGCAGAGCAGCGAGAATCTCTTTGCCTACAACTCCGTGACGCACGGCGGCGACGGCTTCTTTCTGTGGGCGGGCCAGACCACCATGGACACCGGGCGTGGCGGCTGCGATGACAACTTAGTTTTCGGCAATGATTTCTCTCACGCCCCCACCAATGGGATCGAGGCGACTTTCTCGCGCAATGCCTTTGTCAATAATTTAATTTTAGAGTGCTGGCACGGTGTCTGGGGCGGCTACAGCTACGAGACAAAGATTGTCGGGAATGTCTTCGGGTTTAACGCCGAAGGGATTGCCATCGAGCACGGACGAGACAATGCCATTTCGCACAATCTCTTTCACCGAGATCTCACGGCGATTAATCTCTGGAAGAACCCGACCCAAGACCCAAACTGGGCCTATGTCCGCAAGCACGAGACCACCAGTCGGGATTACGATATCGCCTACAATCGCTTTGTTGGCTGCACCAAACCCCTGAATATTCGCGCCACGGACCGCGTGCGGGAGACGTCAAACACCACCGACACCACACGCTTTCCCGCCGTGATGCAGCCCAGCGGCAATACTATTGTTGCCACTGAGACCGATAGGAAAGCCTACCTCAAGCGCTTTCAGCTTCCCTGGAGTCCGACTTCAAGTCCGGCAGCCACAGTGCAGGGCTTCGTTGAGCCTGCACCAATCTCCGGTGTGCCCATGCCGTTTCTTCCGAAAAACACGCTCCGTGGACGGCGCTATATCTTCGTGGACGAGTGGGGACCGTACGCCTTTGACCGCCCCCTACTCTGGCCGCGTGGAGACGGTCATTATGATATTCTCGGGCCGAAAGGACGCTGGCGCTTGGTCTCCGCTGATGGGGTGACGCTCTCCGCAAAGTCTGGGAGCGTGCCCGATACCGTAATTATCACGCCCAAAGGGCAGGGTGGGCAGGCAAAAGTGGAGCTGGAGTATCTTGGGGAGCCCACGCGAGACTACCGAGGAATCGTGACGCCTAAGGGGAAACCCATGCGTTTTGGCTTCTCGCACTTTTTCGCGCCCATAGACTGGAGTGTTTCTTTCTACCGCTGGAGCAAGCCTGAAAACCCCACGGAGGTTCACAGCGCCCCCGCCCCCGCGCACTTTGCAGAAGTAATCCAGGGCACACCGCTGAAGACCGAGAAGCGCGATCGGCTGGACTACGCAGGCAGCTCCTTTGGCGCGGGGATACCTAATGACCACTACCTGACTATTGCTGATGGAAAGTTCTCTGTACCACCGGGCGCGTATCTCCTAGAGATCACAACCGACGATGGTTGCCGTGTTTGGCTGGATGGCAAGCCGATTCTCACGGAAGCCTGGAAGTACCAGGGGCCAACACTCTACCCCGTCGCTGTCACGCTGGGCGGAGCGCACACGCTACGCGTGGAGCACTTCCAGATTGACGGCTACGCAGCTCTCCGGGTCAACCTGCGCCCGAAACCGTAAAATAGCCCCCTAATACAAGCGCGAGCACTGCCGCCACAATCAAGCCGATGGTTGCACGGACGGGCAGAAGAGTCAGGCGGCGCTCATCCCCTTCGATCACCAGCACGGTCTGCTTAGCTAGATCACCAAGCTCGCCGTAGAGCACCAGAGTGACATCGGAGGGAATAAAGAAAACCTCCGTGCGGATGTCGCCCCCGTAGGAGTGGGCGTGCCACCGCTCCACGGGAATGTCGTTGTAAAAGCGGGCGATTCGGATAGGCTTGTAGAGGCACTCCTCCACGGAAACCCGAACCTCGCCTGAGCCATCGTCGAGGATAAACGGACACGCGTCGGTCTCATTGTAGGTGGTACGCCAGGCACCGTCACGGAAAATCTGGGTAACTTCGTGGACATAGAGGCCAGGAATATGTCCCGCGATACTCGCCACTTGCTCCCCCGCCGCATGGGCTAACCCCCGAAACTTGAGAGGCCCGGTTCGCCCCTGCGCATCCACGCGCAGCTGAGCATCAGCAAGCACTGTCGGACGTTGGCGCAGACGACGCGCATCGCGGCTGACCCGCTCAGCAAGAGTAAGTAGCCCAGCAGCCCCAAGAATTCCCAGAACCATGGGCCAGAGCAAGGGGGATTTAACAGAGGGCACAGACGGGGCAACAACAGATTTCGAGGGTGTATTTTTAGCAGCAGGAGTTGGCGAAGGAGTTCCGGCGAGCTTTGTCGGCGCAGCGGGAATCGGAGATGCCCTCGGCGCGGGCGAAGCTGTTGGTGCGGGAGAAGTAATCGGTGCAGGGGTTGCCCGGTCTTTTTGCCACTGCTTGATCTGCTGCCGCAAGCGGATCGTTTCCGCCTCGTTATTGCCCCAGACACCGGCGTGGGCAACTTGAGCACGCCCTTGCGCCGCCGCGAGATCCCGGCGGGTGGGAGCGTAGCGCGCGGACCAAGTTGCCAGCCCCTGCTCGGTCAGCTCGATGGCGATATTATGCGCACCAGGTAGGTAGCTGACATCACCATAGACAATTCCCTTAGCTGCCGTCCCTCGGACGCCCACCTGCACCGGCTGCCCCAGAATGCGCCCCTGAGTCCACTCCTTAGCGACCGCTGCCAGATTGCCCTCATGGGGACACTCGATTCCGTGCAGACGCACCTTAAGAACCCATGAGTCTAACTGAACAGAGAGCTGATCCCCACGCTCAATTTCCGTCACCCTTCCCTTAAATGCATCCTGGGCAACCACAGGTGCGCCCAAGCAGAGCCAACAAAAAAAGAAAAACAAGTACCGCACACGCAGACGTTCACCATTGCCCTTGTAGTTTCCTGCGGGAGGAAGTTTGGTTGCATCGCCGAATATTAGTGACAACTCAACTTTAGGAGATTAGTAAAAATGATCTTTTCTCGACGATCCACGGTGATTGCAGGAGCCGTTGCTCTGATAGCACTCCCCGCACAGGCACAAGACATTACTTTTGGAGGCGATGCCCGAGCTTTTGCCATGGGTGGTGCTGGTATCGCTTCGCTTGCCGGTAATAGTATCAGCGGGATGGGCTCACGCAACAACCCGGCCTCGCTGGCTTTTGCCAAAGGCCTGATGCGTGTTCACTATCCCAATATCGGCGCACGTGCGAGCGGTGCGATCTCTCTGGACAAGGCGGCCAACTTCCTTCTGACCAGTGGATCCGGTGCGGATGCCACCGATCTAGCACGTCGCTTCGCCTCCGAGACCTCCGGCTTTGGCCTCAACGCGAGCCTGGGGCTGCGCCTCGGTCCCGTCGAGTTTCTGGCAAGCGGTGTCGGGCAGGGCTACGTTCTGCCAAATGCCTCCCTTCAGACGTGGGGCAAGAACGGCGCAACGGGCAGCGTTCCCAGCGATGCACGCGCCGATGTGCTGGCGACCGCTATTTACTCGCTGCCCCAGATCGGGTTCGCCACGCAGCTCAAGTCCGGCAGCGGCGGCGAGAACTTCAATATAGCAGTCGGTGCCCGGCTTAAGTACATGAACGCGATCTACTCGCACTTCTTTGGAGAGAAGGCAACACTCGATTCCAGTGCGGACGCGCTACGTGCCCCGGAGATGAATGGGCAGGATACTCTCACCAAAAAGGGACTCGGGGCGGATCTAGGGATCATGCTAGAGTCCAAGAAGTTCCTGGGTTTCTCCGGGGGCCTCGTGATCGCTAACGCCGTCAAGCCAAACTTCACCTTCGTTGGTCAGTTCGGTGCGAATGCCAATGGCGGTGGCGGAGCGCGCACCTACAACCTGCTCGCCACCACGGCGACGGCGGGGGTGGGTTTCCAGAAGGGCGGAATGACTGCCGTGGCGGATCTCGTAGACATCACGGGGGCCGTGGGAAAAGCGGAGCTGCGGGTGGGTGCGGAGCAAAAACTCGGCCCGATTGCTCTGCGTGCGGGCTACAACAGCGCGACGGGCTACACCTACGGGCTTGGCCTCGGCGGATTTGATATTGCCCTGGGCAAGCGCCAGCCTCTGGAAGTTGTCCGCACCTTCAAATTCTAGTTTCGAGGGATCAAGATCCTCTCGCTAGGGGCTACGCCGGGCACCCTCCGGGTGCATAAACCAGCGTAGCCCCTGCTGGTGCTAAAGCCTACATCCATCTCGCCGTGGGGCCGAAGTCGGCGCGGTAGTACTCGCTGACATGCGTTCC
>NZ_JAYUPA010000908.1:0-2948 GCF_043760365.1 Armatimonas sp. | reverse complement strand
CCAGGAGGAACGAGCCCGCCATCAAGTTCGTGCCACAGCGCGGGTGCACACGGGGCAGACGGCCCACCGTGGTCGGGAGCAGCGGGGTATGGCTCTCTAGGGCATGCACCACCTGGTGCTCCGCCGCGTGAAAGCCCGCGATGGGGGAGAGGCGTATCAGGCCCAGAAACCCCGCCAGTGTCAGCAGACCCGTCAGAGCCAGCTCCACACTCTCGCGCCAGGCAGGCGGCAGGGGCAGCGGCGGCAGCGCGGGTGCGAGGGCATTGAGCAGCACGAGAAGCGCGAGCTGAGCACAGAAAAAGCAGGAGCCGGTCAGGATAAGCGCCCCCGTGCCCACACCCGCCGCGACGGCACCTGTGGAGAGATGAACGCCCACGGGGGTTGCCATCCCTCCTATCTGAGGGAGTGCGAGGGGGCGCAGTAGCTCCCGGACGAGATCGGCCCGGCTCACCATGCCGTAGTAGATTCCATTGCCCTCTGCCACGGGGAGCGCATCGGCTCGCTCCGTTTCCAGCGCTTCCAGAAGGTTCTCGATGCTTAAGAGGGGGGAGAGAGCCGCTGTGGGGACAAGTACCGTGTCTTCCACCAGAGCCTCTAGCCAGTGGCGGCGCTCGGTGCTGTCGGGGGCTTGGCGCAGGTAGGTTGTGAGCGAGGCTTCCGTCACCAGGCCAATAAGAATGCCGCCTGAGAGCACGGGGACGCAGTGGTAGGGAGAGACGCGGAGCCACTCCGCGGCCACCCCCACCCTCTCTTGCGGCGAGATTCCCGGCTGTGGGCGTGCAAGCTCATGGAGGAGCTTTGGGGCATTCAAAAGTCGTGGCGCAGTGGCAAACGAGGACATGCTATGCTACACTTTACCACGTCCCCGTTCCCCTTTCTTAGTCCACGCCGATGCCTAACCGAGACCCACGCACCACCCCTGAGTACCGCCGCTTGGTTGTTCTTGCTGCGAAAGATGATGCGGAGCGCCAGAAGGACATTCGGGTGGCCAAAGTGGTCACCGGCGACCCTGGCCAGCGCCTGGCGGCACTCACCTTCGATGATGGCCCACACGGGGAGAAAACCGGTGATCTGCTCAGTGTTCTGCGCCGCCTGCGCGTTCCGGCGACGTTCTTTGTGGTAGGAAAGATGGCACTGCGTTTCCCGGAGCTGATCGAGCGGATCGTGCTGGACGGGCATGAGCTGGGGAACCACACCTACAATCACTACCGCCTGACTCAGATTCCTCTCACACAGGTGGCGGGGGAGCTCAATAGTACCCGCGATACTCTGACCGGGCTCGTCGGCTCTCCGACACGGCTGATGCGGCCCCCCGGTGGGGAGTACAACGAGGCGATCCAGAAGATCATCGCTCGCGAGGGCTACACCAATATGCTCTGGACCGACGACCCTGCGGATTATAAGAAGGGGCGCACCTCAGAGAGGATCACCGAGCTGGTCATGCGCGACATCACGCCGGGGGGGATTATCTTGCTACACAGTGGGCTCCCGACAACTACCGCCGCTGTCCCTGCTATTGTGCGCCGCCTGCGTACCCAGGGCTATGAGTTTGTCACGTGCTCGGAGCTTATCCGGCGCGGCAACGGGCTTTTGCACCTGCAAAACCATTCCGTTCGCATTAGCCTTACTGCCGCGACTTAAAGAGTTAAAGAGTTAAAGATACGGTTGCAGGGTTGAAAGATGGTTCTGGATATAGTCCGCGATGGCATCGTCGAGCGAGCGAAAAGTGACATCACAGCCCACAGTGCGTAGCTTCTCAATCGTGGCCTGTGTGTGGTACTGGTAGTTGCCCTTCAGGCGCTCGGGCATCTCGATGTACTCAATTTGTGGCTCACGACCCATGGCGGAGAAGACCGCGTGGGCCAGGTCGTTCCAGGAGTGTGCCCGCCCGGTGCCGATATTGAAGATGCCATTCTCCTCGGGGTGCTGCAGGAACCAGAAGAGCACTTCGACACAGTCTTTCACGTAGACAAAATCCCGCGTCTGGCCACCGTCGGTGTAGTCTGGGTGGTAGCTCTTGAAGAGCTTGATCGTGCCCTCGGCCTGAACTTGTTGGAACGCCTTGTGCACCACGGAGCGCATGTCGTCTTTGTGGTACTCGTTGGGGCCGAAGACATTGAAGAACTTGACACCGACGATCTCCTCGGTGAGCCGGGTGCGGAGCGCGTGGAGATCGAAAAAATGCTTGGAGTAGCCGTAGCGGGTGATGGGCCGCAGGTAGGGAGCCACCGCGTCATCGTCGGCAAAGCCCCGCTCGCCATCGCCGTAGGTCTGGCCGCTGCTGGCGTAGAGAAAGCGTACTCCACGCGCTGTCGCCCACTCCGCGAGTGTTTTTGTGTAGCGGAAATTATTCTCCATCAAGTAGTCGCCATCGGCTTCTGTGGTGACGGAGCACGCCCCCAGATGCACCATGGCATCTGGCTGGAAGTCCAGTTCCCCCGCTTTAAGTTGTGCCAGAAAGATATCTTTGTGCAGATAGTCCGCGTAGCGTAGCCCCAGCAGATTGCGCCACTTCTCTGACGTGTTCAAGTTATCCACGATCAGAATATTATCAATACCCGCCTGGTTGAGCCGCCAGACCATGGCGCTGCCAATAAACCCCGCGCCCCCCGTAACAATGACACGATTCACGAAGAGCAGTGTACCCGGTGTGGGCGGGATTACGCCGCTTTGCGTTTGCGCAGGCGGGCCGGGAGAATGCGCTCGATGCCCCGGTACTTGGCTACCGTGCGGCGGGCTAGCGGAAAGCCCTGCTCGGTCAGAATCACCGCGATCTCGTCGTCGGAGTAGGGATCGTTTGAGTTCTCGGAGCTGATTAAGTGCAGGAGCGCCTCGCGGACAGCCTGGGAGTTGCCAAAAAAAGTATCGAGGGGAAGAATCTCGCCGTTGGGAAGCTGTACCCACTTATCCGCGACCGCGCGGCTGATCACCGATTCGTCGAGATGGAG
>NZ_JAYUPA010000907.1:0-2950 GCF_043760365.1 Armatimonas sp. | reverse complement strand
GCAGGATCTCCCAGAGTCCCAGAGCTGCTGGAAGGCATGCTGGGTTACGTGTTAGCGTTTCCTGGTAAGCAAGCCGTGCCTCATCCCACACCCCGCAGTGGTAGGCCAGTTCTGCGAATACCAACCAGGGCTTCCACGCACGAGGATAACGTCCCAGTGTGCGCCGCCGCTCCGGGAGAGTACTGGCTTGGCTTGCAAGTCGCTGGTCAACACGCACACAGAGCTGGATCTCTCCGCCACTGGGGAGCTGAACCGTCACAATACGGGAAGGCGTGACGATTTCTGAGAGAGCCTGCTCCATCCGGCGCAGGTGGGGCGCGTGACCAAGGAAGGTCGTCACCCGTGGGCGCAGACGAACCCGTGCTCGGTGGAGGCGCTGGACAACAGCCTCGACGGAAAGCCCGAGGCGCTCGGCGATCTCCTGGTGTGAGAACTGCTCCAGCATGAGTCGGAACGGGACACGGTAGGTATCGGGGAGGGCATTGATCTCCTGTGCTACGCGCTCCAAAAGCTCATACTCTTCTACTTGCTGTGCCACGCTTGCTTCCGGCATCTTCTCGGGCTGCGCTGAAAGCAAATCAGTACGCCGCCGCTGACGTTCTAGCAACTTAAGGCAGCGCCGCCGCGCTATCTCCTGGAGCCACGGGCCAAATCCACTCGCTCGGCCTGGTTTCTGGACAAACTGATCCAGAGCATGAAGCGCCTGAATAAAGGTCTCCGAGGTTATGTCCTGTGCATCCGTAGCAGGATCAGCGTTGCTGGTGGCCAGCATTCGCTGGCAGAGCGACAGAACACGGGGGGAATGGCATGCCCAGAGCATCCCAAACGCCGTATTGTCACCGCGCTGGGTTCGGGCAATCAGCTCTTGGTCTGAGGGAACCATGACGCATTTTACAGGTAAAATGGCCGCATGAAACAACCAAAGACGGCGAGTGTTTTCCTACCTGCCACACTGGTGCGGCGGGCACAGACCAACGCAGCGAAGTATCCGTTTGCAAAGGTAATTCGGGATCAGATTGTCGCGGCGGCGCAGCCGTGGCGCGGGCTCTCCGATACGCATCTCTTTGGCTTGTTCTTTGGCAACACGATCAAACGGAGCTGGATGGTCTGGTCCAATGGCTACTGCCCAAGCTGTACGAAGTCCGTCCCGATGTACACCTGGAAGATGAATGCGCTTAAAGAGCCTTGGAAGGTGCGCTGTCCGCACTGCGACGACGTGTTTCCAAAAAACGACTTTGGAGCGTTTTACGCATCGGGGCTAGATGAGCGCGGGATCTTCGATCCGAAGAAGGCCGACCGGAAGCTACTGGTGAACCCGAGTGGGCCACGAGGGTTTGGCGTGGACGATGGCGAGGGCTACGTTGAGGGCGACAAGCGCTGGCGCTTTATCGGGGCGTATTTAGTTTATGGCCAGTGGAAGCAAGCCGTCCATGGGGGGATTGTCGCGCTGTCGGCGGCGTATGCCGTCACGGGCGAGGCACACTATGCGCACCAGGCGGGAGTACTTCTGGCGCGCGTGGCGGAGCTCTACCCGACACACGACTTTGGCAAAGAGGGCGTGATGTACGAAGGCCCGCCGCGCTCGGGTTATGTCTCCACCTGGCACGATGCCTGCGTCGAGACGCGTGAAATGGCGCTGGCCTATGATAGAGTGCGCGAGGCGCTCGCCAAAGATACCGCGCTGGCGGCGTTTCTGAAAAAATCCTCGCCTGCCGATGTCCTACGGCAGATTGAGGAAGGTATCCTGCAGGACCCTCAGCGCAGCACCGATAAGATCTACTCCAACTACCCGCAGACCGAGCTGACCGTGGCGATTTTAAAGACGGTCGAGGGCTGGCCCGGAAATAGAGCCGAGATTCTGGCGCTGCTGGACAAGACTCTGGAAAAAGCGACGGCGGTGGACGGCATGACGGGCGAGAAAGGGCTAACAGGCTACTCTGTCTATGCGACCAGCGGGATCGCCACGGTGTTAGCGCTCTACGCACGCATTGACCCGAACTTTCTGCCGGACTTGCTGCGGCGCAACCCACGTATCGGGGAGATGTATCGCTTCCCCCTCGAAACGTGGTGCCTGGGGCAGTTCTATCCGCGCATCGGGGACTGTGGGACGTTCGCAGCGCCCAGCCCGACGTACTGTGGCGTGAGTTTTTCGACCAATCCTGGCATCGGGGCATCCATGTTTGATTTTCTGGGACGGCTCCACGCGGCGACGGGCGAGGTCGGGTTCGTGCAGGCGCTGCACCATGCCAACGGGAAAACTACCACAGACTTGCCCCATGATCTCTTCGCCGAGAGCCCGGAGCGCTTCCAGGAGCAAGTGAGTGCCGCGATTGCTAAGCATGGCACTGAACCCAAGCTGGGCTCGATTGATAAGAAGGAGTGGCACCTGGCTCTACTGCGAGGGGGAGAGGGCAAAAACTCCCGTGCCCTCTGGCTCGACTACGACTCGGGCGGCTACCACCACCACAGCGACGGGCTCAATCTCGGGCTGTTTGCCTATGGGCTGGACTTGCTGCCGGACTTTGGCTACCCACCCGTGCAGTTCGGCGGCTGGGGCGCACCGCGCGCCCTCTGGTACACCATGGCGGCGGCGCACAACACGGTTGTGGTGGATGGAAAAGACCAGAAGCGGGTCGGTGCTGCCATCACCGAGCGGGCGGGCTACGAGGGGCTGCCAGCGGGGAAGACAACCCTCTGGCGCAACGAGAAAAGCTGGCAAGCCGTCCGCGCAGAGGGGGGCGCGCTGTATGGTATCGAGCGCTATGAGCGCACAGTGGGGATGGCGGATCTGCCTGGTGGCGGGTTCTATGTGGTGGACTTCTTCCGTGTGACGGGGGGCCAGGATCACGCGTATTTTCTGCACAGTGGCTACGGCACGGTAGCAACAAGCGGCCTCGTCCTCGCGCCCGGCCCAGACTACGGCAACAAGACCCAAACCCGCGCTTTCCGC
>NZ_JAYUPA010000906.1:0-2952 GCF_043760365.1 Armatimonas sp. | reverse complement strand
CTTTGACGATATTGTAGGAGAAGTCGTCGGTCTCGCCGTAGATCGTGCCGGGCTTGGAGCCGCCGCCCGCCATCCACATCGTGAAGCAGCGCGGGTGGTGGTCGCGCCCATAGTTCTCCTTGGTGAGCCCGCCCTGTGAGTAGATCGTCCGTCCGAACTCCCCGCCCCAGATGATGAGCGTCTCCTCAAAGAGGCCACGGTTCTTGAGATCCTGGATTAATCCCGCACACGCCTGGTCAATGTCTTTGCACTGGCTCGGAAGCCTGCCCGCGACATTGGCGTGGGTATCCCAGTTATTGAGATAGACCTGAATGAAGCGCACGCCACGCTCCACCATACGCCTCGCCGTGAGCGCGGTGTGGGCAAAGCTGCCAGGTTTTTTGGCCGCCTCGCCGTAGAGCTCGTAGGTACTGGCGGGCTCGTTTTTAAGATCCGTCAGCTCGGGAACACTAGCCTGCATGCGAAATGCCAGCTCGTACTGTGCGATACGCGTGTGGGTTTCTTCGTCGCCGACGGTCTTGAAGTTGAGCTGGTTCAGCGCCTTCAGGCCATCGAGCGTCTGCCGCCGGACTCCGGTATTCACGCCGGGCGGATTATTGATATAGAGAATCGGGTCGCCTGCGGCACGGAAAGAGCACGCGGCATGCTCGCCCGGTAAGTAGCCCGACTGCCAGAGCCGTGCAGAAATCGCCTGCACCTGGTCCGTGTTGCTCGGCTGCGCCACAAGCACCACAAAGGTCGGCAGGTCGGAGTTCATCGAGCCCAGGCCGTAGCTGGTCCAGGCCCCGAGACAGGGGCGCCCGGTCACTTGATTGCCCGTCTGCATGTAGGTAATGGCGGGCTCGTGGTTGATGGCCTCCGTGTGCATCGAGCGAATGAAGCACATGTCGTCCACCATCTTGGCCGTGTTGGGCAAGAGCTCCGAGACCCACATACCGGATTTGCCATGCTGTTTGAAGGTGAACTTGCTCGGTGCAATCGGAAAGCGGGACTGCCCGCTGGTCATGGTGGTCAGCCTTTGGCCGTTGCGGATAGATTCCGGGAGGTCTTTATCGTACATCTTGACCATCTCCGGCTTGTAGTCGTAGAGGTCCATCTGCGGCGGTCCGCCGACCATGTGCAGATAGATCACGTGCTTGGCCTTGGGCGCAAAGTGCAGCTTGGGCAGTGCACCGGGCACGGTCTTATATTTTGGTTTCGTTTGTGCGAAAGCCTCGCCGCCCAGCGCAGAGAGTGCGGCCATGCCAAGGGCGTTGGCTCCGCTGCGCAGAAACTGCCGCCGGGTCTCCAGGCGTACCCACTCTTCGACAAGCGGATGAATCGGTTCTTTATCGTGCTTCATAACTCTATTATGCCTCAAGTCAATTTCTTTAAGTCAGCTTCTTTGCAAAAATTCCCAGGTGGTTAGCAACATGCCGCTCTCGTCCGGGTATCCGACAGTCAATCGGAGAGTTTAAAATCCCCCGCCCCTGCGCCACCATTGTCGCCGACCCGCCACCATCTAGCTGGATCGCAACGCTCACCCCTCGCTCGACCAAGACATCTGCAAGCTCTTTGGCCGTCGCGCCTTCACTGTAGCCACTCTGCCGTCCATCAATAAGCAGTAAAAGTAGCTTTGTTCCCACCAGTCCCACGGCCACACGAGGGCTCAGCTCCGTATTTTCTTCTCTTCCGTCCAGCAACAGCAGATGCCCTCCCCAAGCATTCCAGATAGCCTTCGGAGGCTCTACACTCACCTGCACTTCGTTTTCTCGGCTGATCCAGAGCGTCGTCTTGAGCAGGTGACCATCGTTTCGGTTGTAGATCACCCCCTCGCTAGCTGCCGCCCCCTGCGTTGCCACCGGGTCGCCGGGCTTAGGGTAGTAGTCCCAGATGGTACTCGAGTACCAGGGCATGAAAAAGTCCCCATTGATCGCGATCTGGCAGCCCTGCTCTTTAAGAAATACTGTCGTTTTCTTACCCACAAAAGGCATGGCTGCCTCAGGGTTGCCGGGCGTAGCAAGGAACCGCACTCCCGGTGCGCTCAGATCAACACTCAGCCAGTGCAGTACCATCGGGCGCGGTGCCTGCCTATTTTCCCGCTCGTAGACAACGCCCTCAAAGAGCGCCTCCCGCACCTCAGGCGGCTGTGGACGGTGGCGCAACACGCGCCAGCCCGTCAGCCCCACCCCACTGAGCAGCACCGCGCCGCCTAAAACCCCACGCCGTGAAAGCCGAGGCATCAGTCAGCCGTCTCCAAAATGTACACCAGCACCCCGAAAAGCTCCGGCAAGTCGGTGAGCGTGTAGCCGGTTGTCTCTAGCACAAACTCCGTTCCGATCAGTTTCCCAAACTTCCACAGCTCGCCATCGGTAACAATGCCAAAGACTGGTAGGCTCGGGTTGTCATTGAGCTTCTGCGCCGCGATCAGCTCCGCCAGGCACTGCCCCCAGCCCTGCTCGAAGTCATTTTTCTTCGCCTCAACCACCACCACCAGCGGCATCTCCAGCACCGTCTTGCCCAGCGCAGATTTCGTCGCTATCAGGTAGTCCGGAATCCCGGAGAGCTTCTCGCTGTAGTGTAGTGGCTTCTGAATCCAGAAGGCGTAGCGCTCGTAAAACTGCTTGTAAGCCTCCCGGAGTAGCGGCGAGATCACCAGCTCGGTGCGCGATGCCTTCGACGTAAAAATATCCATGTTGACGCGACTAAATTCTAAGTCGCGCAAAAAGGCATCGGGCGGCAGAGCTGGCTTGGCGAAGAGAAAACGCTCCTCGCGGTAGGCAATCCCAAACTCCCTCTGCGTCTGGGAGATATTTTTGTAGTCGCTAAATGCCATGCGCTCCTCCAACCCCGCCACCGTGAACTTACTGTGAACCATTTTTCTGCTCAGTCAATCCCGATTGAACCATGTAACATAGAATACCGATAATTTTTTCCACATCGGAGATATAGTAATCGCTCATATCCATCTCA
>NZ_JAYUPA010000905.1:0-2954 GCF_043760365.1 Armatimonas sp. | reverse complement strand
TTTTGTCCGAACTGCAGGGAACTTGCTGGGCCCGAGGCGACTTGGTAAAGGAACGAGCCTGGGGTGACGGCAACAATAGAGTTGTTGCTGTCGCGGGGACTGGCGATTAGTGTCGTGGTGCGGCGCACGAAGATATTGCTACTTCCCAGCGCAAGGGTTACCGTTTTGATCGTTCCATTCGTGGTGTAGCTGCCCAGTCCGCTCCCATCAGGAAGGAGGGTCGCAGTGCCCTGTGCCACTCCAACCACTGCGCCTTGCCCCTCAGGTTGTGCGTAGAAAGTGAGGGTGACTGTCTTGGGGCCAACACGAGTGAGCTCGGTGCTGGTGTAGCTCTGCGTGTAGGCTGCCAGGTTGAGCGTGTCGCGGTTCACTAAAAAGGAGAGCGTTCCTCGTGGGCGCGGATCCTCGACTGTGATGCGCGCTGAGAGGGCGGAGGTCAGGCCGCTGGCAGCCCGGCTCCGTGCGCCCCAGCTAAGACTGGCCGTTACACGACCCTGGCGTGGCTCAGGAGCAGAGAGGGCGATCTGTCCTTGGATCCCTGTCTCCGCCTCGCGTGCCGTCACCGTGCCTGTGCCATCAAGGACACCCTGCTGGACGGTGGCAGCGCTCCCATTGGGGGTCAGTGCTAGGATCTGAGGACTATCTGTACTCCATGTCCAGCGACTCGGGGCCGTGAGAACGACATTGCCGTCTACGTTGAGCGCCGTTGCCAGAAGCTCACTGGTGCTAGTGTTGGTCAGGCTTGGCTGGGCGGTGGTGACAATTACACTGGTGACACTGGAGGCGAGCAGGATGGTCTTTTCGGTGGTGGCACGCTCCGCAATCACCAGGCGAAAGCCCGCCGTGGCCTGTGGAACCCCTGAGCCATTGTTGCTCGGGTAGGCGCTGATTACCACACTCAAGCCCTCCGCAGGAAGGTTGGGAATGTCCAGCGTCGAGAGATTACTGCCTGAGGGACGGCTGACGACCTGCTGAAAGATCGGCTCGATCCCTTGCTTGATAATAACCCTTACTGACTGCGACGCCACGGGTACCGATCCTGAGGGGGGCTGTGTCCAGTCAACCGTGAATCGCGCCGAGCCGCGCCCAACGATGGGAGCTGGGCTTGGAGTGGGGGTCGTCCCAACGGGTGTTGCCGTGGGACTGGCTGAGCCCACGAGGGGGTCATTGCCGCTACCACATCCCAGAGGGAGTAGTGTTGTACTGACTATGGCCCCATAAAGGCTCAGGATCAAAAAACGTTTTTTAGATAATCGCATGGGTCTCCGTCCTTAAATTTTAAGACGCTATCCAGGGTAACACTGTAGTATAAAGTGAGAGCCAAGGCTACGTCAAGGTAGCCTCTCGGTGAACCCGCTCCAGAAACTCATGGTTACGCCCTGCACTGGCCGTGGTTTGGTCGAGTGTGCCCGTGTGGCAGCATTCCACCATGACTGGGCCAGAGAAACCGCCCTCGGTGAGTGCTTCGAAAACGGCGCGGAAGTCCACCACGCCCTCGCCAAACTCCAGCATCACATCGCCACGCAGAGTAGCACAGTCTTTGGCGCAGAACCCACTGGTGCGTGCTGCCACACGCCGCGCCTCAACAACCGGGTCTTTGTCGGTGTAGTGGATAATATTGCCGGCATCGAACCAGAGCGAGACATTGGGGTGCGCGATCTGATCAAAGCAGTGCTCAATCTCATCTGCCGCCGCTGTACAACCGCCGTGGGGCTTGAAAACCACTTGGATGCCGTGCGCCTCGGCCTGCGTGGCAGCGAAGCGTGTGGCAGCGTACCAGCGGGCGAACTGCGGCTCGTGATCGGCCCCAAACGTCATTAAGTAGCGTACACCCAGCGCCTTCGCACTCTCGACCTGCCGTACTAAGCTCGCAAATGCCTCATCCTCGGTGGCATTGTGGTCTACCTGCAAGCACGCCAGATTTGCCGTCAGGTTGTGCGCCGCCAGCCGCGCCTGAATCGCCGCTGTGTCCATGCCGTCCAGCGCCAGCGAGATGTCCGCCACTCCGCCGAGTAAACCGACCACGGGGTAACCCGCTGCTGCAACCCCGGCCAGCGCTTCATCAAACGAAAACTTTCCCCAAGGGCGCACAAACGCCCCGATCTGCCACATTGCTTCCATACGAGGATTATACCGAGTTCGCCCAAGGCTATTGGGTGAACTCGGTATAATTCTGTTATGCGGCGCTTCTTTTATGGCTGGGTGGTGCTTCTTGTGGCGGCTCTGGCGATGGTGGGAACTCTGCCGGGGCGCACGCAGGGGCTTGGGCTGATTACGGAACCCTTGCTCAAGGATTTTGGGCTGGAGCGGGTGGCCTACGCGGATCTCAATCTCTGGGCAACTCTGATCGGCTCACTGTTTTGTATCGGGATTGGCTCGCTTCTCGATAAAGTGGGAAGCCGGGTGGTATTAACGGCGATTGCGCTGCTTCTAGGCGCGACCGTGATCGCGATGGGCCAGTCTACACAGCTCACGCTGCTCTTTGTCTTCCTCATCCTCATTCGTGGGCTGGGGCAGAGTGCGCTCTCGGTGGTGAGCCTAGCGATGGTGGGGCAGTGGTTCAAGACCGGTCTGGAGCGGGCGATGGCGCTCTACACGGTTGTGATGACCATCGGTTTTATAGCCGCGTTTCCCGGAGTCGGGGCGGTGATCGAAAAAAGCGGCTGGCGAGTGGCTTGGTCGGGGATCGGGTGGGCGCTCGTGCTCGTGCTGGCTCCCTTGGCACTGCTTCTGGTCAAAAATCCCCCCCTCTCTCCCGTTATCGGGAGGGAGGGGGCTGGGGGGAGGGAGGGAAACGGGAGGGAGGGCGCAACCCTTTCTGAGGCTCTCAAAACTCCCGCGTTCTGGGTGATGGGGCTCGCAAGCGCACTCTACGCCCTGATCGCCTCGGGGATCGGGCTGTTTAATGAGTCGGTGCTTAAGGAATTGGGTTTTGCCGCTGGTGTCTACCACAC
>NZ_JAYUPA010000904.1:0-2955 GCF_043760365.1 Armatimonas sp. | reverse complement strand
CCTCCGCCTGATCATTCACCACGGACAGATTCCAGTACGTCGCCTTGTTAATCAAATCAAGAAGCTCATCAAGATCATCAGGAAGGAAGCATTCTGACTTTATCATGACCTACTCCGACTTTGGTGGCAAGAGCGCACTTACCAGAATCGCCTGATCCGGTGCTGCCAAGGGCGCAATGCTCTGATTTTCTCCATGAACCGTCACGCTCTGGTACTTACCGTCGCGTGGCTCGCGGTGAACATGAAGTTTGCGCTGCACCAGATCCAGTGACCAGTATTCCACAATTTCTGCCCGCGCGTAGAGATTTGCCTTGGTACCACGGTCAAAGTAGCGCGTCGCATCCGAGATTTCGACGAGAAGCCGAATATCATCCGGGCGCGGGTTCGTTGCCGAAAACTCAGCCAGAGGCCGGGCCAAGACGGTCACGTCTGGCTCAGGTTCACTGGTCAGGTTGTCTTCGGGAGAAACATCAATGGGTCCAGGGAGCTGAACATAATCTTCACCGAAAATACGGTTCATCAGGGAGAGAGTCAGCGAGGTAGCGAAGAGGTGAGGACGTTTCTGAGGCATTTTTCTGAGAATATCTCCTTCGATCAGCTCATATTTACCAGGCGTGAGTAGGCCATCGCGCTCGAATCGCTCGCAATCGTTGCGGGTCCAGCGGATGCGGAAGGGACGAGTGGTATCTAGCTCTGGCTCATAGGTTGCAGAAGGCATAGCCTATTTTACTCCTACTTTCTGGTGAAACACAGCCAGCGTCGTGAGGCGCTTGGCTTTTGGATTGGTAGCGGGTGGCGCGGTGACGGTGCCATTGAGATACTCGGGGGTTAAGACCAGCGCTTTGATCAGCGGCTTGAGGGTGTAGTTATTTTTGACGACAGAGTTCCAGAGCCGCTGGTAGAGCCCGCGCTCGTCGGTCTCGCAGCGCAGCTCGCGGCCAAAGTACCACACAAAATGCGTCTGGAGGATCGTGCGAATAAAGCGCTCCTTGCTCACGGCCTGCATGGCAAACGCTTCCATTCCCTCCCCTTTGAACGGATAGGCAGCCACTTCATCACGGTCCGAGTGGTCAATGGGCAGACCGTACTCATCGTGCGCCCGGTAGTTTCCCTCGTCGTTCCAGTGCGCGCGTTGGTACGCAAGCGGCGTGAGCACTTTATGGCAGGTGTAGCAAACTGATTTCGGATCGGTGGTCGCCGATGCCGTGATGCCCGTGCGCGACTGAACAATCTCATCGGGCACCTCAAAGACATAGCCGAGGAATTTTTCGCACACTTGAGCGGAGTAGTTGAAGTGCGGCAAACTCGGTTTTCCCTGGATAAACCCACGCATCGTGAGTACCCCCGTCTTGCCGTAATACGCCGGACGCGGCTGCTTCTGAAACGCACTATTGACCGAATAGTCCGCAGTCAGTAGCTCCTTAAAGGGGCGGTTCTGCATCGCCAGATAGGTCCAGAGCCGCGCGGGTTCGTCTTGCTCAAGCGTACCGTGGCTCTCGATATAGAGGCGCGTGCGGTGAAAATAGAAGTCCGTGAACTCTTTGGAGGCAAGATAGCTATCCACTAGTTTCTCTAAAGCCAGGCCCGCCTCGCACTGTGCCAGCTCAGCACCGCTAGGCGTGCGCCCCACCAAATCCTGCGCAAGTTTCACGAGCTGCAGGCGCTTACGAATCTTAGGATCGGTAGTGGCTGTTAGAGAACGGGGACGCGTAAAGAGAAAGTCGGGGTGCGCGAGCAGCGCCCGGCAGAGTCCTTCCCACGCAGCTTGTTTCGCAGAGAGCTTGTTCACCGTAAACACCAGCCTGGGCAGGGTTGGATCCGTGAGCAGCACTCTTGGCCCGCCAATCTGCGTCCACTGAAACGTCAAGGGCGAGCGCTGGATGTTATAAGACGACGAGGCGTCAACTGTGAGCAACGCCCCAGGATGTGCGATAAGCGGCGCAGCAACCTGCACAATAGGCGACGAGGACTGGGCATGTACCACAACGGGGACGCGTGTCTCATTATCGGCCTTGCCCGGATAGACAATCGCCGGGCGGTAGGCACGCTTTGGATCGTAGCCATCACCGCTCATAGGAGAAAAAAGCAATGAGAGCGGCTTTTTTCTCTTTTCTGCATCTATTGCAAGGTCTTGCAGTAAATCCGGCCCAACCGTGTTGTAGGGGTTGAAGTTCTCGGCGGGGAACTTGCCCCACTGTTCTTTATTTTTCGCCTTGCCCGCCCGAAGCAAAACCGGCACCTCGCTGCCCGCATCAAAAAGGCGTACCGCATCGGCGACCACGCGCTTTGTCGTGCCCTCATTGTGCACTTCAACCCCATCGTTCGGGCCAAACACAAACGAGGATTTCAAATCCGCGTGAGGTCGGTTATCCACGCTCTGGTCAATAAAGAAATGTGCCTCACCTTTGGGCGGCACCGGCGGCGCGGGGGGCGTGGCAATGGTGCTGGCTTTATCCGCACTCACCACCTGAACACAGAGATCCCGGCAGAGGCTAGCAGGCGCGAGGTTCTTGCCCGCGGGGCGCTTTGCCGCAGCTTTCGGGGCGGAAGCACGCTTCCACAGAAAAGTCACATCGTACTTGCCGGGCTTTTCGACACGCAGCGGGAAGGTGATCTGCGAGGCGCCCTTGTTCTCACTATTGTCCTCCGCGCTCGCTCCACTGAGCTTCCACGCGCCCTCGACGAGAACGCCGGGCTCCCCAACTTTAACAACCCACTCCTGGCCCTCTCCCTTCACGCGCACCCCGACCACACTCACATTGCCGTAGCTCTCGGCGTTGCTGATGATCACGCGCTGCCCTGTGTCGCCAGGAAGGAGCGTAAAACTCCCGAGCAGCTTCTCCGCCGCCTCGCCTGTCTCTTGATCCACGTAGAGTGTCGTGAGTGCGTGATCGTCGCTACGAATGGCGATGCCCAGCTCTTTGGTCACCCGCTGGCCGCGCTCGTCGGTGACGG
>NZ_JAYUPA010000903.1:0-2958 GCF_043760365.1 Armatimonas sp. | reverse complement strand
TGGAGCTGCACGGGCAAGCCGCTGGAGTCATACTGCGGCGTGCCATCCGCGTTGTAGGCCTGCATGGGTTTTGCGCCCTCCGCCGTGTAGCCGATGAGCCGCTCGCCTGCGGCCTGGGCGATAAACTTCTGAAGCTCCGCCAGGGTCTGCTGCTTGAGCCACCAAGGGTCGTAGCAAGGACGGTACTGACTCTTTCCCCTGGGATCGCTCAGGCTGTCCCAGGAGAGCACCGCGAACTTAGAGCGTGGCAAAATGTTGTGCGTGTGGTTCGGGTCTACGATCTGCGTCAGGCTCATGGCGAACGTCTCGCGGCCTGCCAGCGCCGCGAGCAGCCCCTGCACGTTCATGCGGGAGTCCACCACGAAGGCAACGGCCTCACGGCGCTTGGGCTTGATCTTGTGGGGGACCAGCCACTGATCCTCCTGCCGGTAGACAACCTCCGCCACTTTGAAGCCCTGCCCGAACGCATCAAGCAGCTCACGCAGTAGCGGAAGTAGCGGGGTGTCGAGACCAGCAAGAAGGCTTTGGCAGAAGTCGCGAACCTGCTTGGCCTGCTTGAATCCGTCCCCATCCTGCTCTACCGCGTCGCCCTCCGCCGCAGGCGTGAGACGCACGCCCTGAGAGAGCACGGCGCTCTTGTAGGCAAGCGTCTCGCCAAAGATATGCGGATCGCGCCCCATGCGCTCGTACATGTCCGGTCCGAAGTCGCGGGTGATGTCGTCAATCCACGGCTCAAGGGCCGACAGATAGCTCCCAAGCGGCCCCCACCAGCCACCCGAGACATATTCCCTTTTCGGGTCCGCCCGGACTGCGCCAGAGGAGTTCACGAGAGCAGACGCCGACCCAACGGTATTCTCTTGCGGAGTGAAGGCCGGGGCGTTGCCCTCGATCTGCTCCGTGAGGAGAGTATTTGTAAGTGTCGGTTCGTCGTTCATAGTGTCTTAGCGTCTACCAAAAACCGGAAGGCTACTTGGGCTGGGTCGTCCGCCTGGCTGGAAGGTGTTTCCGGGCCTGGTTGCGCCGCCTGCGGAAATCGCCCCTACGCCGAACATAAAGTCCGGGGCTGCGCACAGCACAAAGGCGTCGCCGTCGTCGGAGCTTCTATCCTCGTGGCGTTTGCGGAAGTTCTCCTTGGGCTCCAGGGCCTTGAGCGTCTTCCCATGGCGATTCACGTAGATAAAGAGCCGCTCGGTCAAGTCCTCGACGAGGTGCTCAGGGACGGACTCCAGGCACACCCCCTTTAGAGTCTCGTTTGCCTGGGCGTACATCTCGGTCACAATGTTGTCGTACTTGTCGCCGTCACTTGCGGAGCTGGCAAAGTGCACCTCGAAGACGCGGAAGTCCGGGATAGCACGCAGGAGCGGCTCTTTCAAGAGCCCGTCCACAATCCCCGCTCCAAACCCGCCAGTTCCGTCCACCCGGATATGCACCGAGATCGCGCCAGCGGCCACAGCAGAGAGCGCCGCCTTTTTCGTCGCCTCAACGTAATCGTCCGTGTCTTGCTTTGTCAGAGTCGCCGCGCACCGAACTCTGGCAAGATGCCTGCTGTAGACCTTGCCCTTGTCCGAGCCGTAGCGGGCGGCGTCCACTCCGATACGACACTGCAAGCGGTCAGACTGCGTGGGCTCCACGCGCCTTCTCTGGGCCGCCTCGTAGACACCGACGGCAACGAATGCCCGTTCCGCCCCGGAGAGCGGAGGAACCCCCATCACACGAAAGAGATATTCGTCCTCGGGCAGGAAGATCGTGCCGGGTGGGAATATCCGGCCATCTTCCAGCATCACCTCAAAGGGGAGCGCGAAGGTGTACTTTTCTTCATCGTGCGAGTGCACCACTTGGCAGAGCTCGCCGATCATCCCCGAAACCCACTTACGAGAGCTGCCCCCCGGAACCGTATCCGCATCATCCACCACGTTGGGGAAGTCGTGGGCGCTGAATCGGTAGTTACGAACACTGGCCCGCTTGCCCTGGCGGTGGAACTCCGAGGCGCGAGTCTTCGGGTTTGCGACCATCAGGCAGATCATGACTTTGCCGCCCGTGAGCATGGCGCGAACCGAGGAGAAGAAGAAAGCAGGAACGCCCTCGGCTTCATCCAGAATAATCATGTGGTTCTTGGCATGCGTGCCTTGCGCACGCTCTGTGCCCTTGCCGCCACTGTCCGACGCCGTGAACCCCTCCGCGTAGTGGTCTGCCGCCATCTCCATCCGTGAGGCGGTGGGCAGCACTCTGCCCGGGAGATTTCGGCCAGCCCGCAGCTTCTTGATGTCCTTCCAGAGCAGGCGCTCGACCTGCTTGGCCGTGGGCGCTGTTGTCAGGATCTCCGAGGGCGTGAAGGACGTAAAGAACCAGTTCACCAGCGCGGCGGCTCCGAAGGTCTTGCCCACGCCGTGGCAGCTCTCAACCCGAAAGAAGATCGGCGCGGTAGTGTCGCCTGCGAGCTGACGTTTAACGGAGTCCGCGATGTCCTCAAACAGTTCGCGCTGGCCCGGCTGGCCGCCCCGCCCCGCCCAGGGTGAGAAGTCTAGCTCTTTCTCGCAGAAGCCGATGGGATCGCACTGGTAGGCCTCGTACCTCTTATCTACGTGATGGGTCTTTAGCGCCGCCAGCTCGCGCTCGAACTCACGCTGGAGTTTGGTCGGCCAGGTCGCCACTATCGCCTGCGCCTGTGCCCTCTGCTTCGGGCTCCACTTTGCCCAGGAGTCCAGCAAGCGCTGAATCAAGGCTGATATTCCCAGAGATACGCTCAATCCATTCCCCCGTCTCTACTGCGATGTGCTTCAGGAGCGCCCTTTCCTCGGCAATGAGATGCGTTCCGATCAGGTACTCAATCTGCACGCCATGCTTAACCGGCGTCTCTTTGCGGGAGTGCAGGCCCTGCTCGGCTCCTGGTTGCGATGACAGCTCGCCAAGTTGCTTGAGGTAGTGCTGCTGCATCTCTTCTTCGTCGTCCAAAGAATC
>NZ_JAYUPA010000902.1:0-8376 GCF_043760365.1 Armatimonas sp. | reverse complement strand
TGTCCGTCGAGCGGAACCTATACCCTGGGTGTCCTTGGTGCAGATCCTACCTGCTCCGTCGGTACCGCTGCAGCAGTCTCACACGTCCTGCCGTAGGCTTAACTGGCTAACAAACCACAAACGCCCCCCAGAGCAAGTTGCTCTGGGGGGCGTTTTTTGCTTTAGAGTTCGCGCTGGATCTGGCGCATCTCGTAGCACTCGAAGATATCGCCCACTTGCAGCTCGTTGTAGCCACGCAGAGTGATGCCACACTCATAGCCCGTAGCCACTTCTCGCTGGTCGTCTTTGAAGCGCTTGAGCGTCTCAATGGGCCCTTCGTGAATCATGTCCTTGCCTCGGAAGACACGGACACTGGAGTTGCGTTTAATCACCCCATCAAGAACATAGGAGCCTGCAATGGAGCGATTTCCGGGCAGACGGAACATCTGTCGTAGCTCGGCCTTGCCGATAATGGCTTCCTCGTAGATCGGAGGAAGAAGCGCTAGCATGCCGTCTTTGACCGCATCAATCAGTTCGTAGATGATTGAGAAGATCTTGATCTGAACGTGCTCGGCCTCCGCCTTTTTCGTGGCATTACCCGCCATCCCGACATTGAAACCGACGATCATACAGTTCTTCGCGTCGGCCTGGTGGTCCGCGGAAGCGATCAGTACATCGCTATCGGAGATGGGGCCGACTCCTGCGGAGAGAACCCGCACCCGGACTTCGTCGTTACCCAGAGGCTCGACACTGTCTCGGATGGCTTGGACACTGCCCTGTACATCGGCCTTGATCACCAGGTTGAGTTCCTTGATGGGGCCCGACAGGAGCCGTGCGTAGAGCTGCTCCAGCGTGAGGTTGCCGTTAGACGTAAACCTCGCCTCGCGCATCCGGTCTCCACGGCGCTGAGCAAGGGCACGCGCCTCTTTCTCATCCTTGGCGACTTCGATGCGCTCACCTGCATCCGGCACCCCACCGAGGCCGATGATCTCTACCGGCGAGGAAGGCCCCGCTTTGACCAGCTTGGTTCCGCGCTCGTCGGTCATTCCGCGCACCTTGCCGAAGATGCCTCCGGCCACGACATTATCGCCCTGCCGCAGGGTTCCTTGCTGAACCAGAACCGTAGCGACTGTCCCGCGGCCTTTGTCCACTTTGGCCTCGATAATCGTGCCCTGCATCTTGGCGTGGGGATCCGCCTTGGGGTCTACCTCGATCTCCGTGACAAGCAGAATTGCTTCGAGCAGCTCGGGAATTCCCTGGCCAGTCTTGGCGGAGATATTGACGGTGGGAACCGTGCCTCCGTAGGCTTCCGGAACCAGCTCATAGCGCGTGAGATCCGTGAGAACCTTGTCCGGATTTGCATCAGGAAGATCACACTTGTTCACCGCGACAATAATAGGCACTTTTGCCTGAAGCGCCACTTGAATGGCCTCTTCGGTCTGGGGCATGACGGAGTCGTTGGCGGCAACGACAATAATCACAATGTCTGTCACCGACGTACCACGCTTGCGCATGGCGGAGAAGGCGGCGTGGCCCGGTGTGTCTAAGAAAGTGATGCGCTTGCCATCAATTTCGACCTGGTAGGCACCAATGTGTTGAGTGATCCCACCAGCCTCGGCATCAACAACGTGGGCCTTGCGCAGGAAATCCAACAGGCTGGTCTTGCCGTGGTCAACGTGCCCCATAATCGTCACCACAGGGGGACGAGGGACAGAGTCGGTGGGCTTGCCTTTGTTACTAAACGACTTGGGCGCAGACTGCGGACGGGCGGTGGCGCTGGGTTTCTCTGTGGGAGCTACTTTGGGCGCTGCGGCTGTTGCCGCGGGGGCTTCGGGAGCCTCCCCAATCACGACGGTCTTCCCGAGTTTTTTTGCGATTCTTTGCACCGCATCGGGCGCAAGCCTCTGGTTCAGTCCCGCGAGGACACCCATGCCCATCAGGACTTTTTGTACTTCACTGGGGCCAACCCCAAGCTTCTCCCCCAGCTCCTTGACGGTCACATTGACAGGGATGACAATGGTATCGCTCCCAGGGGCTGCTGTGGCTGTCTCCGCAGGGACGGCGAGAACCTCACGCGCTTTTGTTGCTGTGGTATCGTCCAGCTCTTGCGAGGGAGCAAACTTGCCCACTCCGGCCTTATCCAGACGACTGACGATCTCCTGATTGGAGATCCCTAATTCCTTGGCCAGTTCGAAAACTTTCACCGGCATCGCACACCTCTTTCCGCTTGCGCTCGCATGGAGCGCGGTCACGTCCTTATTCGTTCATGGGACGCTCCTCCGACAAATAGATTTTTTCTTCGGGGTGACACAGCAAAAAGGGCCCCTAGGGCCCCCTCACTGGTTCCAAACGAATATCATATCGCACTTTCAGGCGATATGGCAGCCCGGAGCGCTACCAGAATTTCCTCGGTGAGAGAAATCTTGAGAGAGCGCTCCAGTGCTTTGCGCTTTACGGCTAGCTCGATACACTCCGAGGTGGGGCAGAGATACGCGCCTCGCCCACTTTTTTTTCCCGTTGGGTCCAGCGCGATACCGGCACCCTCAGGAAGCCGCACGAGGCGCAGGAGCCCCCGCTTGCCACCTGCCGTCCGACACGCCACACAAGTGCGGATCGGCTGACGCTTTACAGGGGACATCCCCTACTCCTCGTCGTCAAAGTCAGCTAGGGTGATCGGCGGCAGATCCGCGCCCTCATCATCGGTGGGAGCCTCTATTGGAAGCGCTACCACGGCGGCAGGTGCCAGCCGGTCTTTGGCCATCTGCGACTCCGAGCGAATATCAATGCGCCAGCCCGTCAAGCGTGCTGCGAGCCGAACATTCTGTCCCGCCTTGCCAATGGCCAGAGAGAGCTGGTTATCCGGCACCACCACAAACGCTGATTTTTGTTCCTCATCCGCCTTCACCGACGCCACTTTCGCCGGAGAGAGCGCTTCGGTGATGAACAGACGGGTATCTTGCCCCCAGCGCACGATGTCCATCTTCTCGCCGCGTAGCTCGTCTACCACGGCCTGCACACGCTGGCCACGATGCCCGACGCAGGAGCCCACGGGATCCACACGCTCCTCTTTGGAAGTGACGGCGATCTTGCTGCGCTGACCCGCCTCGCGTGCCACGGACTTGATCGAGACCGTGCCATCCGCGATCTCGGGCACTTCCATCTCAAAAAGGCGGCGGATCAGGCTCGGGTGGGAGCGACTGACAATGACCTGCGGGCCTTTCGCCCCTTTACGGACATCCAGTACCAAAAAACGGAATCGCTCGTTGTGGCGGTAGTTCTCGCTCTCAACTTGCTCTTTCTCAGGAAGAATCGCCTCGATCTTACCTAAATTGATGATGACATTGCGGCCCTCACGGCGGAACACCGTGCCGGTCATTAGCTCGCCCTGGCGCTGGTCAAACTCATTGAAGATCTTGTCGCGCTCCGCCTCACGGATACGCTGGACAACCACCTGCTTGGCGGTCTGGGCGGCGATCCGGCTCATGCGCTCCATGTCCTTGTCGCTCAGGCGATCCTCGACGATCATCCCTAGCTCGACCTTGGCATTGTGGCTGGTACGCGCCTCCGTTAAGCTGATCTCGGCATGAGGACTGACGACACTCTCAACGACCGTGCGGCGGCGGAAATAGATAGGGGTCTTGTTGGGGACATTCTCAAGCCGCAGGCTAACATCATGGTCCACGCCCAGTGTCTTTTTATACGCCGTGGACATTGCCGCCTCCAGCGCCTGCCAGAGGGTGTCGAACGGGATGTCCTTCTCGCGCTCGATCTGGCGCAGTGCCTCTATAAATTCCGCGTTCATCTTCGGTCGTCTCCCTCCACAGAGTAGATTTACGGCACAGAATAAAAAAAGCGCGCCGTTGGGCTCGCTTTCTGATTGCGCCTGATGTCAGTTATGAAGTGCTAGCGCACTCCACGATTGCATAATTAGTCTATCATATTCCTGATTCTCCGCGCAACGGCACCCCTCGTTTTTTCGCGTTTGTTTCGCGTTTTCGTTACGGTGTGGGTTCCGTGCCGCTCTTGCCTCCCGGCTCGCCTAGGCTCGCCACCCTCCGGCTTCGCGAAGGGTTAAAGTAACGAAACCCACGCCCCGTTTTACCTTCTTCGCGAAGCCGGAGAGGGTCGCCGTCTCAGCGGCGGGGAGAGGTAGTTCCTAGTTCTGCGTCGCGGCGGGCTGTGTGCGTGGCGGGACGATCTTACCGTCTGCGATGTCGTGGTAGGCTTGCAGTGCGGCGGCTTTGACGGGGTCTTTGACCAGCGGGAATGTGCTGAGAATGTGCTTGAACTCGTCCTCGGTGAGGTTGTAGAGATGCGCGACAATGCCGTCTATCTCCGCGCGGAGGACAGCACGCTCGGCGGGGTCGGTGACTCCGTTGGCGTGGGTGCCAAGTCCAACTTCGGCGGCGAGATCGTCGAATTCAGGGGTGGTGCAGATGAGTTTGGCCGCTCGATTGACGAGAAGGGAGAACCAGGGATCGGATGTAGTCAAACGAGGAACAAACATCGCATACACAAAATGAAAGTTAATTGTCGTAGTTACTCTATTCCTAAGCTCCCAATCACAAATAAAACTATTCAAAATAGAGCATAGTAATAACTGCTCAAAATACGAAATAATTCGCTCTCCACTTTCACTAAACTGCTTTAGTGTTGGAAATTTGTTGCCATGAAAAGCAGGAGGCATGATTGACGAAATCATTGTCCTTTCATCAGTATTACGTGCAATATCTCTAAATCCAAGACGATAATATTGATAGTCTAATTTTTGACCATTATCAGTTTCATTTTGTTTTATAAGATTAGCACGAGCTTCTTTTTCAATAATCCAATATTTTGGTTTTGCAAAACTTGCAGTAAATTGATGAATCATCTTTCCTTCATAAAGCGGAAAACAATTTGGTGCGGATGTTGTCTTAAAAAGATAGCTATCGGTAGTCATATTAAATTCTGAAGTTAAACTAAGATTCCAAGTGTCTTGAATTTGCTCACCCAAACGTGGATACGTTGCTAATTTTTCGGCAATTATGGCATCTATTTCACTCTTGAATTCAGGAATGGAAAGCGAGTCAGGTGAGAGGCGTTTGATGGTTTCAACGGAAAGAGTTAGGGCACCACGTTTTGGAAACTCTACTAGCTCACTAACTTCGTGTCGCATAAAGGCTGTGGGAAAAGATTCTGTATGACCTTCTTTATCAAAGCTGAGAACGACAAACTTAAAGCGGCTATCTACTCCTTCAAAGATCATCTTTCTATTTTCAAAACAGAAAAGACCTGTAATGATAGTTTCACTAAAAAGCATTTCACGAAGTTGTTTTGCACCTAAATCGGTATAAATACCACTTGGTATAACAATGCCGCATTGACCACCATTACGTAGTAGATTAAATGATTGTTCTGTAAAATAAGAATATAAATTAATTTTTGAGCCAACATTTTTTCCATTTACTTTAGAAATTTGATTTTTATATTGCGGAGAGTTTTTATAATACTGCGAAACAAATGAAAATCGACTCGCATAATCTAACCATGTTTTTTTAAATTCATCATCTTTCATAAGATTAGAAAACTGTGTTTTCCAATCTTCAATACGAATTTTATTTTTTTGAATTGTGTCATCATATTCAGATGCAAACTCTTTTTCATCAGTTTGAAATACATCCCAAGGCGGATTGGTGATAATAGCATCGAAGCCGCCGCGTCCGTGGATGATCTCGTCGAACTCATAGCCCCAGTGGAACGGCTCCAGTGCTTCTACATCGGCGACGGTGACGGCTCGCTTAGTGGGTTTTCCTTCCTGGTTCTTGGCATCGTCCCAGGTCGCTTGCTCGTACTTAATTCTCAGGTCGCGGAAGTTATCGGTCAGAATCGCATTGAGAATGGGACGCGCCTCGGCTTTCTTGTCCTCAATCTCCTTACGCAGCGCCTGCAACTGATCGGTGTAGCCCGACGCGCTCTGGTAGTTGCGGATAGCGAGGTTCTTCTCGCTTAAAAGCTCCTTGTACGACTTGGCAAAAAGATCACCCACGCCGTAGCGGTCGTTGAAAGTTTGGTCATTGACGTGCATCAGGCCAATCAGCGAGTTGCCCGAGAGCAAGTTGAAGTCAATATTAGGCAGTGGTTCTAAATCATCCACGGTGCGCGCCGACGCCACCAGGGCCAGAAACAGACGCAGCTTGGCGATCTCGATAGACTCCGGCATGATGTCCACGCCATAAAGGTTCTTGGTGATGATCTCGCGCTTGATATGATACGGTAGCGACTTATGATTTTGGTGCACGTCTGCCAGCCACCTATCCAGACCCCGGTCGTTGAGAAACGGAATACGCCCTGTGACGGCACTGTACACATTGATGAGGGTCTTCATCGCCGCCACCAAAAACGCACCCGAGCCGCAGGCCGGATCGAGTAGCGACAGGCGCGGCAAGATCACTTCCAGGAGTTCCTTACAGAGTGGCGCGTCTAAGTTCAGCAGTAGCTCGGAAAGACTGTCGTAGTGCCGCCCCTTCGTAATGCCCGGCAGGGCGGGCTGATGAACCTTGTCGAGAATCAAGCGGTGGATAGTCTGCTCACACAGGTACTCCGTGATCTCCGGGCGGGTGTAGTAGGCACCAAACGCCTTCTGGTTAATGTACTTCTCAAAGATATACCCCAGCGTATCGGGGCTGATTTCATCGGCGCGGCCCCCCGGTGTATCATCGAGCTGCCACGAGTACCGCGCAAACAACCCCTTAGGCTCCTCGCTAGAAAGCAGCTCCACAAAAGCCTGATCAGGGATGCGAATACTGGGGTTCTCTTCCTCGATAGTATGCCGCAGAAACAGCCCGCCGTTCAGGTAGGGAATCTCCCCCACCAGCGAGCGTGCCGGTTCAGGCCGCTTTTCTTTCGGCTTGGCAAACCCCTCAAAAAACAGCGCCTTGAGAAAAACCTCGTAGTAGGCGTAGCCCTCCGTAAACCCCCCCGAGTCACTCACTGCAATCGGCAAAGACCCCACGCCGCGTAGCTTTTCCTGTAAATACCCCCGGTTATCGTTATCCAGAAAGCCCTTGGACTGCAAGAAGTACACAAACATCAGCCGATGGAGTAGCACCGACGCGTACCAGCGCCGCTGCCGAGGATCATCAATCCCTTCGATCTGGTCAATCAGCTTGCTATGCTGTTCTTTGAACTCCCCAAAGAACTTCTTAGTGACACGTTCCACATCCAGCGCACTCTGGAGCCGCCGCGCCGCCTCCGCCACACTCACATCGCCACGTGCATCTAGCTCGCTGATGTCCACCACCATCGCCGAGAGCTTGGCGAGAAACAAATCCCCCGGCACGCCTTTGAGGAGCAGATGCTCACGCGGATAGCTCTTCTTGCCGTCGCGCTTCACCCAGTACCAGAGGCTCTGTGTGCGTGCCGCGTCCACGAAGATCAGCAAGTTCTCATGGTGCCGCTTGCTCACCTCTTTATGGAGCACTACGCGTGTCTTCGCATCGGGAATAGACCCACTCTCCGCCTGCACTTCGAGCACCATCACGCCCCCTAAGTGAGCAATGCGCCTCAGTGTGTAGGAAATCTCCTCCACCATGAGTGACTCCGACAGCGGCGCGGAAGGGTTCAGCCAGCCTAATTCTTCCATAAAGAGCCGCGTGAATAAAAACGACTCCAGCAAGTCTCTCGCATTCAGTGCGTTGAGTATCGCCATGATCAAAAATTCTTTCTACAGGTAGTGTAAGACATTCTCATTGTGGTGTGATTTATTCTTTCGAGGGGACAAGTCCCTCTCGCTAGGCGCTTCGCGGGTCGTCCTCACGGACGAGTAAGACGAGTTCCCGCACCCGTGAGGGTGCCCGGCGATAGCCCTCAGCGAGAGGGACTTGTCCCCTCGAATACAAGTCAGCAGTCACAAGTTCTCCAACCGCGTGAGCCACTCATTAAAGTGTGGGCATTTCTCCCGTATCGCCGTGATTCCAATTCGTTCCGCCACTTTGACGCCAATATTTGTTTTCAGTTTGTCGTATTGTTTAAATTGTTCCTCGATACGCTTTGAAGGTGCTGTTTTTTGTCCCTGATTAATTTCTTCCGGTGAAGTGAACAAAGAAGCTTGTTGAACAAGATTTGCGATTTTAATTTGTTCATGGTCTTCTACAAACTCCCAGTCTAGTTGCTGAATATCTGTAAATAACAAAGCTTCGTATTCGTGTAGTACAATAAAAGGTATAAAATTATATAATTCTTTGTATTTTTTGTGCAATCTTTTAATATTTCCACTTCAATAGAGCTAACTCGATCCCACGGATTTGTTATTTTTAGTGAATCGCGTACGGGTACATTCCCCGGAGCTTGCTCCGCGTCCGCATGGAATGCTGAGCCAACGCGAATGGTTGTTTTGCTCTTGAGCAGCCTACGCCT
>NZ_JAYUPA010000901.1:0-8378 GCF_043760365.1 Armatimonas sp. | reverse complement strand
AAGGAAATGCTTCCTGTGGGCCGCGCGCTGGCACTGGAGCGCATTATTGCCGAGCTCCAGGCTGCTGGCGTGGGGCGCATTGTCTTTGTCGTCTCTCCTCAAAAAGAAGCGTTTCTTCGCAAACACTTCGGCGAGAGCTTTGGCTACGCGCTCCAGACTGAGATGCGCGGTCTGGGGGATGCGATTCTGCAAGCCCGCGCGCTGGCAAGTGGTGCCTCGCGCCTCCTGGTGGCGCTGGGGGATGCAGTCTTTGAGGAACCGACGCTCGGAGGGTTGACGCGCCGGGTGCTGGCCGCGGACTCTCCGATCGCCATCGCCGTGCAGCAAGTCCCCCGTGAGCGGCTCTCGAAATACGGAGTGGTCGCGCCGACACTGGCTTCCTCATTATTGGGGGCGGGGGGGGGCACTTTCTCTATTAAAGACATTGTGGAAAAACCCGCGCCGGAAGACGCACCCAGTGATTTTGCGGTAACGGCACGCTACGCCCTGCCCGATACCCTGTTTGAGACACTTGAAAAAACGCCGCCCGCAAAAAACGGCGAGGTTCAGCTCACCGATGCTCTGCAGCTCCTGCTTCGTGCAGGAGTGCCTGGCAGTGCGGTGCCACTGTTGCCAGGAGAAACACGCCACGATATCGGAGGCTTTGAGACCTACTTCAAAGCTTTTGTGACTTTCGCTATGAACGATCCCGACTACGGCGCAGCGTTGCGCACTTATCTGAAAGAGACGCTGCAACTATGAAGGGTATTATTATCGCGGGTGGGGCCGGAACCCGCCTTCGCCCACTGACCTACACTCGCCCCAAGCCGCTCATCCCCGTGGTGAACCGTCCGTTTCTCGAATACCAGGTAGCGCTTCTCAAGCGCCACGGCATTGATGAGATTATCTTCTGCACCAACTACATGTCCGAACAGATAGCGTCACACTTTGGTGACGGCTCGCGTTTTGGGGTAAAGATGCAGTTCGTTAATGAAGAGACGCCTCTGGGAACCGCCGGTGCCATTAAAAACGCACAGACGGTCGCGGGCCGTGACACGCTGGTCGTGCTCAATGGCGATATTCTGACCGACTTTGACATCTCCTCAATCATTGACTTTCACCGAAGCAAGAAGGCTCTGGTCACCCTTGCCCTCAAGGATGTTCCCTCCCCCTCGCCCTACGGCGTGATTGTGACGGACGATGAAGGGCGGGTACAGGAGTTCCGCGAGCCTAGTGAGGCACAAAAGAAAGCCCTGGTTGCCAACCCCAATATTGAATCCACAGGCGTAGACTATATCAACGCGGGAATTTATATTATGGAACCCGAGGCCCTTGATGCCATTCCCACGGGCCGCCCTGTCTCTATTGAGCGCGAGACCTATCCTAAGTTTCTGGCTGAGGGCAAGCCCATCTATGCGCTTTCACAGCAGGGATTCTGGCTGGATATCGGTCGCCCTGAGCAGTACCGGCAAGCGACCCAGGCAATTCTCTCACGCGACATCACGGTGGAGGTTCCTGGCGAGTGGGTGGCACTAGGCTACTGGGCAATGGAGAATGTTCAGGTAGACCCCACAGCGCATATTGCCCCCACCGTGCATCTGGGCACGGGGAGCAAGATCGGGCCGGGTGTCTCTCTCTCGGGCAGGACAGTGATCGGGCCGGGCTGCTGCATCAAGGCCAACGCGACCCTCACCGACTGTGTCCTCCAGGAAAGCGTGATTGTTGGGCAAGGCGCACAGCTCACCGGAGTGATCCTGGATGATGGCTGCCATATTGAAGCCGAGACCGTTGTGACGGTTCCCTCAGTTTTGGCAGCGGGCACGGTACTTCGTAAGGGGACGCGGATCGAATGACGGTTCCCATGGCGGATCTCCCCGCCCAGTACACCGCGCTCAAGTCTGAGCTTGATGCGGCGATCTCACGCGTGATGGCCACGGGGGGATTTATTCTCGGCCCGACAGTCACGGCGTTCGAGAATCAGATCGCGGCGCTCTGCGGTGCCAAGCACGGGATCGGAGTGGGCAATGGTACTGATGCATTGCTACTTTCCTTGATGGCTCTGGGAGTAGGCCCGGGCGATGAGGTAATTACGCCGCCTTTCACGTTTGTGGCCACGGTAGAGACGGTTGTTTTACTGGGTGCGACCCCGGTCTTTGCCGATATTGACCCCGTGCACTTTACGCTTGACCCTGTCGATGTCGCCAAGAAAATCACCTCCCAGACGAAAGCCATTGTCCCGGTGCATCTGTTTGGACAGCTCGCCGATATGGAGGGACTACGCATTTTTGGCCTCCCGCTGATTGGCGATGGGGCGCAGGCAATCGGCTCCGCACGGCACGGAAAAGAAGTAGCGCAGTGGAGCGAGCTGACCACGCTCTCGTTCTACCCCACCAAGAATCTCGGCGCGGCGGGCGATGGGGGAATGATCCTCACCAACGACGATTCCCTAGCCGCCAAGCTCCGGCTGCTGCACTTCCACGGCTCCGGCGGCAAGTACGACTACCACTTAGTCGGCGTCTGCTCGCGCTTAGACGCACTCCAAGCGGCGATTCTCAGTGTCAAACTGCCGCACCTTGCTGTCTGGAACGAAGCACGCCGCACCAACGCCGCGTTCTATGATCAGGCGCTCGCGGGCATTGAGGGCCTGGTGCTCCCCAAGACCCGGGCCGGCAATGTCCACACATTTCACCAGTACACCGTGCGTGTCTTAGCGAACAGGCGAGTGGCACTCAAAGCCTTCCTTGCAGAGCGCGGGATCGCCACAGGGATCTTCTACCCAGTGGCGCTGCACCTGGCCCCCGCCTACACGCAGCGCTTCGGCGGCGGCCAAGGCGACCATCCGGAGTCCGAGCGGGCGTGTACGGAAGTGCTCTCGCTCCCGATATTTCCCGAACTTTCCGAGGCGCAGCGCGTCTATGTGGCGCAGAGCGTCCGTGATTTCTTTGGCCCTTAGATTTTTTGGAGGATACCCCTGATGCCCCGACAGTTCGCCCGCCCGCAACAGCCACCGACCTACGGCTACAAAGTGGTCAATACCTACCCCCACGACACCGATGCCTTCACCGAAGGACTCGAGATCCACAACGGCCTGCTCTACGAGAGCGCAGGGCTAGAGGGCAAGTCCTGGATCGGGATTCGGACACTGGAGAATCCCAAGTACAAGGCTAAAGCCACCCTTGAGGCACGCTACTTCGGTGAGGGCATCACGATCTTCGGCGACAAGCTCTACCAGCTCACCTGGAAGCACGGCACGGGCTTCATCTACCAGAAAGACACGCTCAAACGAACGGGCACTTTTAAGTACACGGGCGAGGGCTGGGCGCTCACCCATAATACCGAGCACCTCATCATGAGCGATGGCACCGCCACGCTCCGCTTCCTGGATCCCAAAAATCCGGGGACGGTTAAAAAGCGCATTCAGGTCACCAATGCGGGGCAGCCAGTCACGCAGATCAATGAGCTAGAGTGGGTAAAAGGCGAGATATTCGCCAATGTCTGGCAAACGGACTTTATCATTCGCATTGACCCGACCAGCGGCAAGGTTGTGGGGATCATCAACCTCACCGGCCTGCTTCCAGACCAGCAAGATGTTCTTAACGGAATCGCCTACGACGCCAAGACCGATCGGCTCTTTGTCACGGGCAAGCTCTGGACAAAGATGTTCGAGATCAAGCTCGTGAAGCTTTAATTATCGCCGGAAGGGTTTTAGGGCGAGAGTGAGGCGCTGGTAGAGCTGCGTCACCCAGGGATCGTCGTTGAGGGGCGCAGGCGCAGATGTCACGCGAAGATCACCAGGAGCAATCCAAATGCGGCTATTCTTGAGGCCCACGGCTGCGACCAGCGGAAATAGCTCCTCGATCTTGTCATCTCCGAGCGCTAGGCAGCCAATCGAGACGTGGTTGCCGTGCACGTAGATATCGCCGCCTAGCTGCGCACGTGGCACCGTGGCGTGGGCAATGTCCTCTTTGTTGGGATAGTCCACCCGAAACGAGAGATGAAAACGGGAGCTGGGGTTGAGCGCTGTGATTTTGTAAAAGCCTTCGGGAACCTGCTGGTCTCCCTCACGGCGCTTCACCCCAGGGCCACCACTGGCCGCCTGCACGGTGTAGTCCGCGAGAAATTTATACGCGCTGCCGCCGCTCGCCCCCCAGACTTCTAGCTTTTTTTCGTCTTTGAAAGCCAGAAGGAGTAATTTTTGAGGAGGGAAGGCGAGCTTTGCTCGCTTGCACGCCGGGACGAACCGGCGGCGCATGACGGGGCCATACGTCTCCAGAGCGTCGGCAAGAGTGCGCTGCATAACTTGCGATTATATCGTTATGCAGCCTGGTGTCACATTAGGCAGCCCGGCGTAACATCGCTTGTCGTGCGACATGAGGGGTGGCGTGGGGTGCATGGCATAAAAACGCCTCCACACTCTGCTCTGTCATGGGCCTTTTAAAGTAGTACCCCTGTCCTAGCTGGCACCCCATCTCCTGCGCAATCGCCAACTGCTCCGCCGTCTCGATACCCTCGGCCACTACCAAAAGATCAAGGGCACGAGCCGCAGATGCCATGGCACGAATCAGAGCCTGGTGGCGCTTCGCACGCTGGGGGAGAGAGTCGGTGGCATTCCAAATAAAAGAACGATCTATTTTAAGGGCATGGATCGGAAGATCCCCCAGAGCAGAGAGGGAGGAGTACCCGGTTCCAAAATCATCCAGCGCCAGAGCCACACCTGCATCGTAGAGCTTCTGAACCTGGAGCAAGACGTACTCCCGTCCGTGAGCCAGGATGCTCTCCGTTACTTCCAGCACCAGCTTCTCGGGTGGTAAGCCTGTCTCACGGAGGATCTCCAGGACATCGTCTGCAAACGTCGCGGACTGTAGCTGTGCCACCGAGATATTGAGTGCTATTGCCAGCTCGGGGTTGAAGCGATGCCACTGAATGGCATTCCGGCACACGCGGCGCAGGAGCTGGAGCCCCAGAGGAATAATAAGGCCCGTTTCTTCGGCGATCGGAATAAACTGATCTGGCGGGATAGTACCCAGGGTTGGGTGGTGCCAGCGTGCCAGTGACTCTAAGCCAACAACTGCCTGTGACTCTAGCAAGACGACGGGCTGATACTCAAGAGTAATCATCTCCCACTCGATTGCGACTCGCAGTGCATTCTCTAGCTCGAAGCGCGTTCGGATGTCCTGCTCCATCGTGTCGTCGAAGACACAAGCACAGCCACGCCCCAGGCTCTTGGCAGCATACATTGCAATGTCGGCGTTGCGCAGGAGGTCCTCTGCTTCACTGCTCCGTCCCTCTGTAATCCCAATACTGGTCGAGAGGTGAAGTGGCTGCCCATTGAGCTCGAGAGGCTCCTTGATCCGTCCGAGAATTGCCGCCGCCAGTGCCAGCGCCTCCGCTTTCGTGCTGCCTGGCTGCATCAGAACCGTGAACTCATCGCCCCCTAGGCGCATGACATCGCCTTGTGAGCCGACACTGAGCCGGAGCCGTTTCGCAACCTCGACCAAGACCAAATCCCCTGTAGTGTGGCCCAGATTGTCATTGATTGCCTTGAAGTTATCCAGGTCTAAGAAGAGCAGAGTGCGGTTCGGAGAACTGTTCTTTTGGAGAAGATTCATCAGGTAGGATCGGTTAGGGAGCTGCGTGAGAGGGTCGTGGAAAGCTTCGTGAATGAGATACGACTCCGTGAGCTTTTGGGCCGTGACATCGGTGAATATCCCTACGAGTCGCCAGCGCTGCGGTTCGATTTGCTCTAGCTGGACATCTTCGTGAAGCCAGAGCTGGGCCCCATCGGCAAGTGTCAAAGAGAACTCACGACAGCACCGCTCTTTTCCCTCGCGGAAAGCCTCGGCAAAGAGCGCGTCACCTTCTACTCGTGCCGTGGATGAGCGGGCCAGAAGCAGGTCCGTGGCAAAGGAGTTTCCAGGATGCCTGGCAATGGATAGCCAGCGCTCCGCTGTCGCTTCATTGAGGAGAGTAATGTCCCAGAAGTTACGGGCGCTCTGGCTAGCTTGCCGTTCTTCCTCCGACGCTAGGCAAACATCGGCGTGCCAGATCAAGCAGCGTGCCTGCTTGAGAGCGTAGTCTATAAGGTCCAGCGGTGGCGACGGGAGTGGATTTTCCATATCTCTCTGCTGGAGATTGTTGGTAGAATCTCCGTATTTGACGAGAGGTGTGTACTAGGTTTATGTTGCCTGTGGTCGTTTTTTGCTACGCGAGCGGATGGCCCAGCTTCCGCCGCCGCCCTCGTCACTAAGTTATCCACAGACAATTTCTGGTATCGTATAGGTATGAAAATCACCAAGCTGGAGACATTTTTGATTCAGCCGCGCTGGCTCTTTCTCAAGATACACACCGATGAGGGCATTGTTGGACTGGGCGAGCCGCTACTCGAAGGGCGTGCGGAGACCTGCGCGACGGCCATTAAGGAGCTGGAGAGTGAACTGATCGGCCAAGACCCCACAAAAATCATCCACCACTGGCAGGCGCTCTACCGGCATGCATTTTATCGAGGCGGCGAGATTCTCACCAGTGCCCTCTCCGGGGTCGAGCAGGCACTATGGGATATTAAGGGAAAGGCGCTGGGCGTGCCGATCTACGAGCTTCTGGGCGGCCCGACACGCGATAAAATCCGCGTCTACTCCCACTGTGGCCTGGGCGATGACCCGGAGCAGAGCGCGGCTAATGTACAAGCAAAGCTGGCGCAGGGCTACACGGCCATCAAGACGGGTGTCTCAGGAGGCCGTCCACCGCGCATGATCGAGACCCCCGGTTTTGTAGAGCGGGTACGCGACAAATTTGCCGCCATGCGCGAGGCCGCCGGGCCGGATGTGGATATCGCTATTGACTTCCACGGAGCCGTCCCCCCCGCCACGGCCATGCTGCTGATCAAGGCGCTGGAGCCCTACCAGCCGATGTTTATCGAGGAGCCCGTCAACTGCCAAAACGTAGACATACTGGCAGATATTGCTAGAAAAACACATTTACCCATAGCTACAGGCGAGCGTCTTTTCACCAAGTGGGCCTTCCGTGAGGTACTGGAAAAGCGCGCCGCGACCATCCTCCAGCCCGATATCTCCCACGCGGGAGGTATCTTCGAGTGCCGCCTAATCGCCGGAATGGCGGAGGCCTACTACGCTGGGATCGCACCACACTGCCCGCTTGGCCCGATTGCATTCGCCGCGAGTTTACAGCTCGATGCTAGCATTCCCAATTTCCTCATTCAAGAGCAAGTCAACATGGGCGAAGGCTATCTCAAAGAGCCGTTTGTGCCCGTGAACGGCTACGTCCCGCTTCCCACAAAACCCGGCCTGGGAATCGAGCTCGATGAAGATGCCCTCGCGGAGAAGCTCGGCCACGACTGGAAACCGCCGCATCTCTACGACGAAGACGGCTCGGTCTGTGACTGGTAAACATTGCATCAAGAGACAAATCATGGTAGATTAATCTTCTGTGTGCGGCGCGGAGTGATCCGCGCCGTTTTCATGCCGTCTAAAATTTCCGGAGCGAGTAGAGAATAATGAAGCGAACCTTCCAACCTAAAAACCGCCGTCGCCTGCGTGTACATGGGTTTCGTGCCCGTATGCAGACCCCCACGGGTCGCCGTGTCCTGAGCAACCGTCGCCAGCGGGGCCGACACGCCCTGACCGTTTTCGCCCACAAGGACTAGTTGCCTCACAACGGCTCGTCCAACGAGACACTGTCCATTCTTTAAGAATATGTTGCCTCGCCCCCAGCGGCTTGTCCGTCATCGGGACTTTCAGGCGACCTACCAGCGCAGGCGTCGGGTGGATCACCTGGCGCTGACGCTTTATGTAGGGCGCAAGAGTCAGGGAACGCCGCGGCTGGGTTTTGTCGTATCAAAGAAAGTGGCTAGCAAGGCGCACGACCGCAACCGGGTCAAGCGACGCCTGCGGGCACTGAGCCTGCCGCTTCTGCCTAGGCTAGAGAGCTATGATTTGGTTGTCGTGGTGCGCTCACCCGCACTCGCCCTAGATTTTGCGGAGCTACGCACTGTGGTGGTGCAACTTTTCCAGCAGGCAGGGGTCTTTAACCCGGCAGGAGTCATAAACGACGGTGGCGAGTGATGAAAACACGGCGCAGGCGCAAGCCCTCTACTCTGAGAGTTCTGGTCAAGCAAGCCGGACAGGTAACTGGAAGAATTCTAGTGGCCCTGATCCGGGGCTATCAGCGCGTCTCCCGCTTCACGCCGCCCACCTGCCGCTTCACGCCCTCCTGCTCCGAGTACACCGCTCAAGCGATCCATGCCTATGGTCCGCTGCGCGGGAGTTGGCTCGGCCTGCGACGCATCTGTCGCTGCCATCCGTTCCACCCCGGTGGCCACGATCCGGTTCCCGGCCTACCAGAAGGATAAGACTCACGTGACCATTACCCCGCGCACCCGCGCA
>NZ_JAYUPA010000900.1:0-8415 GCF_043760365.1 Armatimonas sp. | reverse complement strand
AAGAGGACACTCGTAGTGCACCTGACAGCCGCCCACTACGAGCAAGCCTTTCATGAGAACGTCGGCGATGCCCTGCATAGCCTGAACCACTACGAGAGCACCCCCGCCTACGCGGCGTATCGGGCGGGAAAGTACATTGAGCGGATGCTTATAGCGGGGGAAATCCTCGCCCGTGCGAATCCGACAGATGCAAACTATAAGCTACTGAAAGCACTGGCCGACCAAGCGGCAAAAGTGAAGGAGAGCCCCGTCGGCGATGATCCTGTAGAGATAGCGAAGAGCTTCAGCACGTACAATGCTGGTGCGAACCTGCAGTTGCGTGCGGCGATCCTGAGGTTCGGCGCGGAGCTGCCCGGAAAGATTCGAGGATGAGCACCTCCTCCGCGTCTTTGGCCACGCTCCTCCGCCGAGATGTCGCCGCGTTCAACCGGACGACAGCAGGCCCGCGAGCCGAGGCTCCTCTTGACCTGCGCAACACCGATCTGCGTGGCGCTGACCTGCGCCTGGCGAACCTAGACAGTGTCGATCTGACCAGCGCCGATCTGGGAGGGGCTGATCTTCGGGGAGCCCAGCTCACGAGTGTGGTGCTGGAGGCCGCCAACCTACAGGGCGCACAGCTCGGGGGCGCGACTCTCACGTTCTGCAACCTGGTGGGCGCGGACCTGAGCCACGCCGATCTCACTGCCGCAACGCTGAAGTTCACGCGCCTGGAAAACGCGGAGCTGAGCGGCGCACACTTCAACGATGCCCACGCTGAGGGCTGCGATGGCTCACGCGTCAATGCCATCGGCACACACTTCGACGGCGCGGAGCTCAAGGATGTCCTGCTGAACTTCGCTCGCCTGGCGGGCAGCAGCTTCCACCATGCACGTCTCACGACGTGCTCCTTTATCGAGGCCGACCTCACTGAGGCGAGCTTCGAAGATGCCACTCTGTCCGACTGCACCGACATGAACTCGTTCGCAGACGGCACTTCCTTCAATCCCAACAAGAAAGGTTCTCAGAAACAATAGCACTCTTGGGTGCTATTGGTACTAACAGAAAGGTTTTTTAGAATGATGAAACACACTGGTTTTCGATTTGCAGCGGCACTCCCGCTCGTTGCTCTCTTCGCTATTGCCCCTAGTGCACGGGCTCAGGACACGAACGCGAGGGTCATGGACATGATCTACGCCAAGCTCCGAGTTATCTGCGGGGATAATCCCAAGACATCGGGCACGCCTAGTACGTCGACATTGGTTCTCCTAAGGCCTGGTATCGCCATGGACTTTAACGAGACCGATGCCAAGAACGAAAAGTATGTCAAGGAAAGAATTTCGATCACCGCCAATCGCCTGCCCAATGCCTCCTATTTCTATGAGACAAGCTTAACTAGTCTTGAGGATGTCTGGGAGAGTATCCTTAAGTACCATCAAACGGCTCCTACCACGATCACTCCTGCAGAGCAACAAAAGATGGAAGAAGCAGAGGCCTTCCTCGCGAAGAAGGTTAGTGTTGAAATAGAGGATCCCGATGACGAGACCGCAACCAAAACCAAGACATTTAAATCCCGCCAGAGTTGCTATGACTATTTTCAAAAGCTTAGTGATGCTGCCGATAAAGCCTATGAAATAGACAAGGACGCGGCCAACCTCTTGAAGAAAGCACCCACTAGAGCGCTCCTTCGCGAGAAAGAAATAGCAAATCGTGCCTTTGCAGACACTAAATTGGGTAACCGAGATCGCGTTCAGGTAGCGATCCAAACGGTGGCTGAGTGTGTAGGGCGAGACCCAAAGACCTTCTGGTTTAAGGCGGATACTGAGTTTAAACAGATGGAGTTTGATGGGCTAAATGGCAAGAAGTTCCACGAGATCTCTACCGACCCTACCTACGATATCTGGTCAAACAAAGAGGGCTGGACAAAGATCACCATGGACAGTAGCACATCGGACTACTCTTCGGCCTCGAAGAGCTTTAGCGCCTCGGTAGGGGGAGGTGGGGGCTGGGGGCTTTTCAGCATCTCGGGCTCGGGATCTACCAGCGAGAGCCAGCAGTCCATGCAGATGGCAAATACCAAGTGCAACATTACCTGCGAGGTCAAGCGTGTTCAGATTTTTCGTCCTTGGCTAAACGGGATTGTGTTTGGTGCGCCCTGGTGGAACTTCAACAGTGATCCGATGGCGGCACCGTTTCTGAACCTGAGCACGGGGCTTGGAATCACGGATGGTGTTCCTCGAAAGAGTGCCACTGGAGCCACGGAGCTGATGCCATTAGTGCCTACCGAGTTTCTCCTTGCCCGAAATGTCAGGATCACAGCAGACATCGGTATGGCAAACGCACAGGCAATGCAAAAATCTGTCACCGCGGGCGGATCCGCGGGCTGGGGCCCGTTTGCTGTCAGCACCTCCGTCACGACAAGCAGTAGTTCGGCGAGTGGGAAATCGGACATTGGGGCAAATGGGATATCCTTTACGGGAGTTCAGATTATCGGGGTAATTTGTTCTGTCCAGCCCAAGATCCCCAATCCTGATCCGAAGCTCTTTCCAAAGAAATAGCTTTCCCTCACCCTTATTAGAGTGAGTGGCCGAGGCCACTCACTCTCGTCCGCAAAGTAAGTAAAATTAATAATGAAATTTACTCATTTTCGATTTGCGTTCTGCCTGCTGCTAATTGCGCTCTCGGTAACTGCTAGCGGAAATCCGGCGCATCAAGAAGATAGCAATGCTAGGGTCATGGACATGATCTACACTAAGCTCAGGGTTATTTGTGGTGAGAATCCAAAAACAATGGGTAAGCCAGGGACATCCACATTGATTCTCTACCGTCCGGGCATTGCATTAGACTTCAACGAGCAAGATAAAAAAAATGAGAAATTTGTCAAGGAGAGGCTGTCAATCCTTGCCAATCGTTTGCCGAGCGCCTCTTATGATTTTCAAGCGCATATAAACAGCCTGGAGGATGTCTGGAGCGCGATTCTTCAATACGAACAAACTCCCACCGTTTCTACTATAAGCCTGGATCGTCAGAGGGATGTGACAAAAGCGGTAGAATTTCTCAAACAACCTGTTGTTGTTAGCGAAACGGAAAAATATAAAACTCGCCGGGAATGTTACAACCACTATCGGAAACTCTATGATGATGCCTTTCAAGCCTACCAGGACGCAAAAGACGAAGCGAATAAGACAAAGGTAGCGCCCAATGCGAAGTTCGCTCAAGCGATGAAAGAGACGGATGCAGATTTCAAGGATCCTGCGAAAGGGAACAAAGAGCCCGTTGAGATAGCCATGGAGACTATTAACGAGAACTCAGGTAGGGATCCGAAATCCTTCTGGTTAAGGGTTAAAGATGAATACAAGGCCAATAGTTTCGTAGGGCAATTTGGTAAGGAGTACCATGAGATCTCAACTGACCCTAGCTACGATATCTGGTCAAACAAAGAGGGCTGGACAACGATCACCATGGACAGTAGCACATCCGATTACTCTTTGGCCACGAAGAGTTTCAGTGCCACGGGAGGGGGAGGCAACTTTGGGCTCTTGAGTGTAGGAAATGGGGTAGAGAGTTCGAAATCCATAAAGATGGTGAATACGGCGTGTAAGATTGAGTGCGAGGTTAAGCGTGTGCGTATCAATCGTCCTTGGCTGAACGGGGTTGTGTTCGGTGCGCAGTGGTGGCGTTTTGGCGACGATCCATTGGCTAAACCATTCCTGAACCTGAGCACTGGATTGGGAATCACGGATGGCATTCCTCGAAAAAATAATGTGGGAGTGTTCGAAGTAATGCCGTTGTTACCGACAGAATTTCTGTTGGCCCGAAATGTCAAGATCATAGCAGCCATCGGTAAAGCGGACGTAGAAACCGTGACCAAGACCATCCAAGGCGGTGGCTCGGTGGGTTGGGGCCCCTTTGGCGGGAAAACAGCGATTGGCGTCGATGGGATATCCTTTACGGGAATTCAGATTATTGGGGTGATTTGTGCTGTCCAGCCAAAGACGCCCAATCCTGATAACTCCTTGTTTAAGGAGGCCTCTACGTACAAAGTTACAGCATATTTCGATATCCATGACTCGGATGATGGAAGTTTAGACAACACTGTTGAATGTTTTGGTGAGCTGCGTATTAACGGTGACAAGGTCTGGGAAATCCCACGAGACCAGGCGGACAACACGAAGCGCGAAAAAGGTCAGACCATCGATGTGAAGGCAAATACCGGCGGGGAGATTGAGCTACGCTCGGACATGCTCAACCCCACGGAATATCTAATCTCAGGACGCCTAAAGGATAAAGACGTCTCGACTGCTGATGATATTCTCTGGGAGGGCATGGACTACAAGCTTGACTTAGAGAAGCTTGCCGGAAAAGGGCCACAGATACTTAAGGGTGCACAAGCGCATCTCATCATTCGTGTAGATCGTCTCTGAAGTCAGAGGACATGATTCATCCTGGCACTTAAATGAAACTAAAACTTATTGTTCTCGTCTTCGCCCTGCTGCTCTCGCGGATTGCCTCTGCGGCGGTGGACATCTGGCACGCTGTTGAGGGCACTAATGCGCCCAGCTTCCGGCTCTCTATCGGCTGGGGCGTTCCTGGCAAGCAAACCGAGGCAGAAGGCCCGAACAACGACGACATCGAGAGTGTCCGTAACTGCCTGCTGGATAGTGACGGTCACGTTATCGCCGTGCTGAACGGCCTGGACTACTTTCCCGGCCAGAACAACGGCGGCATCAAGACAGTCTGGGCCCCCAACAGCTCCGTGGTCTTTCTGGAGCACCAGGGCAAGTGGAAGCCCAACGCCCTCCTGCTCGTCTCCGCGAGCGGCAAACAAGCCAATATCACCGCCACGGTCTTCGCCGACGCTCTGAGCTTTCTGAGGCGCAAGGCCGACCCGGAGTTCTCGAAAGCCGAGAAAGACACGAGCTTTATTATGAACCGCGTGCTCCTGACGCCAGGGAAGCTTACCGTGCTGCTGGAAGTGGGCGGCGGAAAAGATGTGGACTTCCGCGACTGGGTGGAGCTGCGCTACTCTGTGGAATCGTCAGCAAGGGGCATACGCCTCACAAGCTACGAGGCCCTCCAAGGCTGAATCGTAATCCGCCGATTGAAAGTGGGCGTCTAAGAGCCTCGTGCCTCGGCTACGAAGTCGCTCCGCGACTGAGAACTTAGGAACTCAGTAGTCGCGGAGCGACTTTCTGGCCGAAGGCCCTCAGACGCTCACTTTCAGTGGGCGGATTACGATTCAGGAAAATAGCTCAAGGCCGTTTGGAGTTGAGCTTCAGAGTGATCAGGCTCGGGTCGGCCTTGATGTCTTTCTCCGTGAAACGCACCATGCGCCACTGCTTGGCACCAAAGAGCTGGGTCTGGTCGGCAAACTGGGGCGAGCGCGTGTCGCCGGATTGTGAGTAGGTGAGGATCGCCTTGGCACGCGGCCCCTGGCTGGTGTACTCCAGCGCCATCAGGAAGCTACTTCCTTGGTTGACGGGGTAACCTTCCTTGGTAAGCGCACGGCTTCCGACCACTTTTGCCGGACTGGCAAAAGGCTCCAGCGTGGAACGGTTGGTGCCAAAGCCCACCACGTTGGTCAGGCCCTCAAAGAGACCATCGCCGCCGTGGACAGGAATCCGCCCCGGCTTGGCGCTGGCGTACTGCACCTTCCCCAGCGGCGTGTCGAGCGCGAGCCTGGCGTTCTTGAGCACGAGCACCGCCTTGCCCAGGTTCACCAGTGCCGTCTCGCTTGTCGCGAGCTGGGTGGGAGTTATCACGGGCTGTTTCGGGTCGAAGTCGGTCGCGAAGAGATTGCCCGCCTTCTGCGTATCGGCGGGGGCATAGAGCGTGATGAACTCCCGCCAGAGCACCGCCCCGACGCTCTCCGTGTTGTACTTACCATCCCATGCCGCCAGTATCTGCGCCGCGTGAGAAAGATCTACCGTCTGCCCCTCAATAGTCACGGTCCCGGCTGCCTTCGCCCTCTCCGCGACTTCCGCTCGAAGCAGCTCCGCCGAGAGGCTACGGTTGCTCACTGCCGCCGCTGCCAGCTCCTCCAACGAAAACTTACCATCCGCACCCGCCGGTCCCTGAGGGCTGGTGTCGTCAAGAAGGCGGGCGTTCATCCGGGTTCGCAGCGACCGCGCTGTCTTCTCATCCCCCTGGAGCGGAGAGAAACCCGTGATGGTTTGTTTCGCATGGCTTAACCAGTAGCTATCGTTGGCATTAAAGACATAGTCCCGCCGCTCCAGCATGGGCATCTTCGCGTAGGGCACTACCCCCGGCCGGGTACTGGGGTCGTTTAGCCACTCATTCACCGACGTACTACCGTCGAGTAGAGGCACGCCTCGCTGCCACGCCAGGCGCACGAGAAAATCCGACTCCAGGCGCTTGGCAAACGCCGTGGTGGCGGTGGCACTGAGATGGGGCGTGGCGGCGGTGTCCGCGTACCATGCGCGTCCATCGGCGCTCGTGGCAATCGTGTTCACCCACGGAATCGAGTTGAAGCGCGCATGGGCCTGCTTGAGGTCATCGAGGCTCTTCGCTAGGTCCATTGCCCGCCACTGCTCGTAGAACTGGGTGTTGTTGGCGTTGGCATCGCGCACACTGACCGCGCGCTTAGCACTCCACTCAAACCCGGCAATATTGACCATCGGGCCGTAGTGGCTGGAATAGACGGGGTGCTCCTCTTGCTTCACGGAGCCATCTGCCTGGCGGACAGCGATCTTGAGCTGCTTGACTGTCATCTCCCGCTCTTTGCCATCATAATAATAGCGGGTCGGGTGGCCAGCAACGAGGTCCAGGGTATACAGAACAAACCGCTTGCCCGCCGAGACCGTGTGAGTCCATGCCACAGCGTCGTTGAAGCCGATCAGCACGCCCGGAATGCCCAGCAGGCTCACCCCATAGACATTGAGCTGACCAGGAATCGTGAGGTGCTTCTCCCAGAAGCGATTAGAGCCCGTCCACGGGAAGTGTGGGTTGGCCACCAGCATCCCCTTACCCTGTTCCGTGCGCTCGGAACCCAGCGCCCAGCCATTGCTCGCCATGGGAAACTCCGGCACGGGCAATCCCTCTGCCACAGGCTCCAGCCCGGACTTGGGCGGCGCAGCACTGGCAATCAGCTCGGCCAGGTTTGGGGTCGTCGCGATCACGGAGAGGTTGTAAGCAAGCAGATCGACAGCCGAGATCTCGCGCACCCACTCGGTTCCCAATCCCCAGCTTGCCACGCTTTCCGGCCCTTTCTCCTTCAGGTAGGCATTGTAGCCCGCTGTGAAGCCATCTACCGTCTCTCGGATCTCCGGCGTGAGCTTAGGATAGAGCGCCTGCGCCTGCTCGACAAAACCCAGTGCGCGAAAGGCGATATCACTGCTGACATGGCGGTTACCCGGCCCCGCGCCAAAGTAGCGCGCCCGCTCGCCACGCACCCGGATCACCTGATCTGCCAACGAGCCGAGGTGGTCTTTGGCAAACGCGTAGCCCTCGCCGTACGAGAGGCTTCCCCAGTCCTTGGCCGTGATGTGGGGAATCCCGTACTGAGTCCACCGAATCTCTGCCTCATAGACCTTGGGGGTCTGCATCATACACAACACAACGGGAAATACCATCATCGCTCTCTGCTCCTTTGCCCGGGGCATTTTACCCTAGCGAGGAGCAGTACAATGTACTGCGGCTTTCACATGATCAAAAAAAAACATCGGAGCCTTTTGCACGAATCGTTGGTTCGCCCAATGGAATTGGGCGTCATCAGTAGCCTGCGGCTGCAAAGCCCGGGTACCCTCTGGGTGCGGGCTACCGAATCCCCAGCCTGGAACGGGCTTTGCGGCGGAACGCCATTGCAGACGCCGGTTTCCAACCGGCGGCGAAGCGATTCATGAAAAAGGTACCACCCTCTTTGATTTTACGGTTCCCACAGGCACGACCCTCTCGGGCGAGCTGATGGGGCTGGATGAAGATGTCTCCAAAGACTGGAGCAAAGTGGATGCCAAGTTCAGCAAAGTGGATGCCAAGTTCAGCAAAGCGGGCGACGATGCCTCAGATGGCCTAAAAGGGCTCGGAGGCAAAAAAGGAGCAGCGGTCGGGAGCCTTCTCAAGACCATGGTCGGCGTGATCGGCGGTGTCGCGACGCTGGACGAAGACGATATCCTCAGGCAGGAAGGTTTTCCGGAGCTGACGGTTCGAACGCAGCGAACGATCAGCAACTCCATGCCCTTCAAGAACTCCAGTTACTTTGGCTCTGATTGGAACTATAGAGTCAAGTATAGCATCAGTATCACACCGACGAATAACCAGCCGAACCTTTAGGATCGCAACGGTAAAAAATAAGTCGTGGAGAATGAGCACATGGCAATAATAGTTCCCCTGGCTTCGGCCCAGACAATTAATGTAACAGTAGACGGCGATGTCATCCTTTTTGTAGGGCAGCCCCCGGTGGAGCAGCGGGGTATGGTACTG
>NZ_JAYUPA010000899.1:0-8427 GCF_043760365.1 Armatimonas sp. | reverse complement strand
TCTACCGTCCAGAATCGGATGACCTCGGGCAGGTCAATGACTTGCCGCGCTTCAACCACTTCTCCCGGTATATCTTTGAGGTTCAAGCCGCAGTTGGGACATTGGTTGGGTTGATGCTTCTTGGTTTCATCAGGTGTCTCGTTCTTTTCGAGAGTATGCCCCTTATGTCCCTTCTGCCCTCCGGTAGGGCGATCCGTCTTTGGCCTTTGGTTCTTTGGTTTGATAAATCCTTGTGCGGATGAGGGAGTGTGCGGGCCGGGAGCGAGTTTATCTTCCAAAGCGGCAACGCGTTGTGCGAGAGCCTGAAAAAGCAGGAAGCAGGCTTCGGGTCCTTGCTGGTAAATCTGTTGGAATTGCTCGCGTGTCATGGATTGACTCAGTGCCATTGGTGGGCTGGATTATACTTCAAACGAGGAAGCTAGGCAAGTCCTGAGCTGTAACCTCTATGGAGATAAAAAGAGTTCTGGTCGAGCGTCCCTGGCTGGATGAGAGGCTTTTTCGAAACCGTGCGTGGACCCTTGATGGGATCACCTCAGCGCCATCAGGGCTGATGGTTCACAAGGGGGACAAGCCCGATCTGCCCTACCTCATTTCAAGCATTCTCCTGGCCAGAAACATTAGTATCACCCTGGAAGGGTGGACTAGTTTAACGGATGCTATGATCTCCCTAAACTCGAAGTCGTTTGGGATGGTGAACCTAAACGGAACCTATCTCTTTGGCAAAGGGCTCGCCAAAGCAGATGTCAAGTTCGATAGCTATCTGACGGATGCCTCAACCAACAAGAAAACCTACCGCGTTCGTTTCACCTGCCCCGGTGTTCAGATCATTGGCTTTGTCTGTGACACCGTTCCCAAATCACCAAACCCCGACCCGAAGTATAAATTCGGCCCTTAAAAAAGGAACCCTATGAATGCAGAAAGTACAGCTTTTTGGGCCAAAGAAGGCAGACACGCCCACGCTACGTCGCACAAAAGCCTATGGTGGCTACGAAGTGGTCTTCCCGACAACGAAACTTCCTCCGGTGCGCCTCGGTGCGCCTGAGGGGTTTCTCCTGCAAGATCGCCTGGCACTTACACCTGGCATTACGCTGCAGCTCTTGGAGCACGAGAAAAACATCGAGAGAACGCCGCCAAGCATCAGCTTGAATGGGCAGAAGCAACCTCTGGAGCTGGAGCGCTTTCTTACCGATCCAGCACTCTGGCCTGCCGATGTGCTCAACAATACCAAGTACCAGCTCGGGCAGGGCTACTACCACAAGAGCACTTTTCGTGTGTTCGGGCTGGCGCAGTCGCTGGGGAAAAGCTATCTCGGGGCGAGCTGGTACTCTCCTGCCGCCACGGACAGGCACGATGTGCTGGGGCTGATCTTTCAGCTGGAGGGCGACGGCAAAACGCTCCAGCTCCTTCCCCTCTACACCATCCCCGAGGTCGGCAACGATCCGAACACTGATATGCCAAGGCCGCTACTTCTGGACACACTCCCCAGTGGTGAGCTTCTCCTCAGTGCGGGGGGCAAACTGACCCGGCGAGCGGCGAGTGGCACTTGGAGCGTGCTACCCTCACGCTTGCTGGGGCGCTACCCCCAGCTTCTCACGTACGGGGCACTCTGGAAGCGGGGGCGCTGGCTCGTGACGGGGCGTCAGTGGGAAATGGGGAAAACGATCCAGTTCCAGGTTCTCGTCTCTGATGCCGCCACTCGCCAGAAAGTCTGTGTGTTTTCCTGGAGAGGCTAAGCCTAGACCTCTAGATCAGGCGCGTCCCGTTGGGTACCAGGCGCTCCGGCTGGGCGAGGACGATGGCGCCGGTTTCGTCAGAAAAGCCCGTTACCAGCACCTCACTCTGGAACGGGCCGATCTGCTTTTGGGGGAAGTTCAGCACGGCGATCACCTGCCGCCCGACCAGCGTCTCCGGCGTGTAGTGCACGGTAATCTGCGCCGATGACTTCCGAATTCCCAGCTCCGGGCCGAAGTCAATCCAGAGCTTAAAGGCAGGCTTTCGCGCCTCGGGGAAAGCCTCAACGGCTGTCACCGTTCCCACACGCAGCTCGACGCGCTCAAACTCCGCCCAGGTAAGATCGTTGTTCTCAGATAACCTCATGAAAATGCTCCAATGTAAAAGATCCGCGCCGGTACGCAATCTCTCCGGTAACCAGAGCGCCCAAGGTAAAGCGAAGCGGAAAAACGTCCTCAAGACGTAAGCCCAAAGAGGCAGCAGCTATCTGGCACTCTGTTGTCGCAGAGGTGCTTGATGCAGGAATAAAAATATACTGACTTTTGGTAAGTAGAGCGGCGGGCCCGAGACGAACTTCCCTCACAGTGCTGACTCCCACGATACCAAGAAATACTTCCCCTGAGGCAGTGACAAACCGGGCGACGACACTCAGGGAAAAAGCATCCAGAGGAACTGTCGGAGTTGGAACGGGACGTACCCACGTCTCATCTTGGTCCACCTTTCCTTCTTCTCCTATAGCAAACTCCCAGATTGGAAATGCCACAAGATCCTCTGGTTGAAGTTGGGTAATGGGCTTTGCTGCGATCATTTCTTCGGCGGCTGGCTGGTGAGCTGGACGAGAGCCTCTAGGACGCGGGCTTTGCGCACGGGGTCTAGGATGAGGAAGCGGTCGCGTCCGTTGTTTTTCGGGGTGAAGCGCGTGAAGCCGTCGTTTTCCACGGTCACTTGCCCGTGAGGCGAGAGGGCAAAGTGGTCGCGCTCAGGCTGGGCGGCGTAGAGGCAGCTCGCGAGATCCCAGCAGGGACGCTCCTCCCCAGGCTGGCAGTAGACCTTGTAGGCCAGCGGGATGGGATGGGCGGGAACATAGCCAAAATCTTGTTCGATGCTCTTGAGCGGGTAGCGCAGGGCGTTGCCGATCTCGAAACCTCCCCAGATGATTGAGGTGGGCCAGTCTTTGGCAAGCCTCTGGGCAGCGGGAATGTCCTGCGTCACGTTGTACTCACAGAAGTGATTGTTACTATCAATGGTTGCGAATGCGCCCGCCATGATCGAGAGCACTTTGACTTTCTTCAAGACCAAGTCGCGGTCTTTGGGATCGTCGAGTAGCTTGGCGAGATTTGAAAAAAAGCCCACTTGTGCGATCGTTACGGAGCCGTCGGGCTGGGCTTGGAGCGTTTTTCGGATCAAGTCCACGGCATCAGGAGCCTTGTCCGGGTTGATGCGGTGGGGGAACTTCTCCGCCACTCTTAGATACGCACTGGGGTCTGCGGACTTGCCGTCGCGCTTCACTCCGATGGGAAGCTCTGGGCGGCCATAGAACGTGTTGAGAGCATCCGTGAAGCGCGCCGACCACGGATCCACGCGAGTGAGGGTGACGGCGAGAATCTTACACGCTCCTCGGCTCTGCAAGCTGTGAAGGACGGCGAGAGCGAGGGCATCGTCCACATCGTTGCCCATGTCGGTGTCAAAGATAATTGAGGTCATGTTTTTCTTTCGCTTCCCTGAGTAATCGCCCCCATGAACGGGGGCGTCTTATTGTCCTCATGCTTCGGACACAAAGGCTGCAAGCAGCCATACCTAGTTGACTCAGTTATGGGCGGTACGCCCTTCGTGTCGGAGCCTGCGACGACAATAAGACGCCCCCGTTCATGGGGGCGAAAACTCCGAAATAAGCTCCCGTGCAGCTTGTTCTACCCGATCCGGCGTGATGGCGTCCAATCCGGCCCGAATGGCATCATCGGTGACTTTCATACCGGGAGGCACATACGATGTGAGGCTGCGGTGGCGGGGGCCGTCGTAGTGCCAGCGGGCGTACTTGGTGGGGCCGAAGATTCCCACGGTGGGCAGTCCCACTCCAGCGGCGAGATGCAGGAGTCCACCGTCGTTGCCGATCCATAAGTCGCAGCAGGAGATCAGGGCCATCGCTTCGCGTAGCTTGGTTTGCCCGACGAGCATCAAGGGCTTGTGCTGCATCATGGCCGCGACCGTCTCGGCGGCATTGCGCTCGGTGTCGGTGCCAAAGAGAATAACCCGTGCCCCGAGTTGCTCACTCAGCCGATCCCCGACTAGCGCGTAGTGCTCGGCTTTCCACTCGCGGACATACGGGTCGTTGGCGCCGGGCTGCATCCCGATAAAGCGCTTGCCCTCCGGGGCTAATCTTGCTCGGGCGGCGGCCTTCTCATCGTCCTTGACCCACAAGATGGGGGTTGGGTCGTAGGTGCCGGGGGAGATGGCTTGCAGTAAATCTAAGTACGCCACGATCTCGCGCTTGTCCCAGAGATAGGGCACGCGGTGTGTGAGCAGAAAGCTACGCCCCTCGACGTTGAAGCCCACGCGCTGTTTTGCTCCGCAGAGTACCCCAAGCATACCGGCACGAAACGAGCGGTCCACAAGAAAGCAAATCTCGGGGCGCATGAGCTTTTTGGCCAGTGGCACAATGCTCTCACCTTTACGAAACACCTCAATGGCATCCGTGTAGGGGCAGTTCTCTAAAAGCTGGGCCGCCGCCGCGCCGGCAACCAATGTGACATGGCTATCAGGGTAGGCTTGCTTGATTCCGCGCAAGAGTGGCGTCGCAATAAGCGTGTCGCCCATGTACTTGTGCTTGGTAACAACGGCAATACGCATGACCTACTCCACCGTAAACTGCGCTGCGTGGAGCCTTGCATAGGCTCCGTCCATGGCAAGAAGTTCGGCGTGAGTGCCGCGCTCGACGATCTTTCCTGCCTCCATCACGAGGATCAGATCGGCGGCGAGAATGGTCGAGAGGCGGTGGGCGATGGCGAACGTGGTGCGGCCTTTGGACAAACCGGTGAGAGCATCCTGGATCAGGCGCTCACTCTGAGTGTCTAGGGCGCTGGTGGCTTCGTCGAGAATCAGAATCTGTGGGTTTTTGAGAATGGCGCGGGCGATGGCGATGCGCTGTTTCTCGCCACCGGAGAGCTTGTAGCCACGCTCGCCCACCACGGTGTCGTAGCCCGCGGGGAGGCTGGCGATGTGCTCATGAATGGCGGCGGCCTGGGCGGCGGCGATGAGCTGTTCATCGGTGGCGTCGGGCCTGCCGTAGCGGAGGTTTTCCCGGATTGTGTCGTGCACCAGATAGGTTTCCTGTGTCACCACGCCGATTGCTTGCCCGAGTGTTGCCAGTGGCAGGCGCTTGATCTCGTGGCCGTCTATGCGGACGGTGCCCGAGTCGGCGTCGTAGAGGCGCGGGATCAGATAGGTCATGGTGGTTTTGCCCGAGCCACTGTGTCCGACAAGCGCGATTAACTGACCGGGTTGGGCGGTGAAGCTAATCTCAGAGAGCGTCTGCTTATCCTCGTCGTAGGCGAATGAGACATTCTCGAAGCTTACCGCACCGTGCACGTCCTCGGGTTTGAGTGCGATAGCGTCTTTGGGATCGGGGTTCTGAATCTCTTGCTTCAGGTTCATGTACTCAAAGATGCGCTCAAAGAGTCCCATCGCGGTGAGTACTTCTACTTGCACATTGAAGAGGCTGGTGAGGGGGAAGAAAAGCCGCCCCTGGAGTGCTGTAAACGCCACAATCAGCCCTACAGTGAGCGTCTCGCCGCCGGCCATGAAGTACCCCGCTAGCCAGTAGACCAGCGCGGGCGTGAGCGAGAACGTCAGGGGAATCAGGCTGAAAAAGATCCGCATGATCGTGGACTGCAGGATCTGCGTCGCAGTGAGAGCCTCATTCTCTTTGGCGAACTTCGCGAGCGTGCGCACTTGCTGCCCGCTGGTCTTGGTGAGAAGCACCCCCGAGACCGAGAGTGTCTCCTGCATCGTCGCCGAGAGATCCGCGTTCTGGCCTGCCGAGACCTTGCGCATCTCGCCCATCTTCATCCCGAGCTTAGCCGAGACAACCGCAAAGATCGGCAGAATGCTCAGTGCCAGCAACGTGAGTCGCCAGTCCAGCGCGATCATGAAGATAAGCGTGGAGATCACCACGGTAATGTTATTGAGGAAGTTGGCGAGCGTGTCTGAGAGCACGCCCTGAACGCCGCCGACATCAGAGATGAGGCGGGACTGGATCTCGCCCGTGCGCGTGCTGGTGAAGAAGCGCAGGCTCATGCCTTGCAAGTGGTCGAAGAGATTGAGCCGAAGATCGCGCATGATCTTCTGGCCCACAAGAACCGAGAGATACCCAAACCAGAGGGCGAAGCCACTAGCGGCAATGGTGGTCAGGAGCGTGAGGAGCGTGTAGTGTGTCACGACCTCAAAGTCTTTTTTCCCAAATCCTTCATCCACAATAGTTCGTAGATACGCTGGCGGGAGTAGCCCCACTCCTGCGGAGATTAAAACAAGCACACAAATAAACGCAAGCTGCCGACGGTAGGGCACGAACGTGCCGATAACGCGCTTGACCGTCGCCGGATTCGGCTTCTTCGGCGCTCCACCTTTGGGAGGAAAACTCATGGGGCGATTGTACCGCAACTGAAACTGATAGAATGCGCTGATATGGTTCTCAAACGACGTTGTTTTCTCTGGCTGTTTCCTCTCCTGCTCACGTTTGGCTGCACCACGCCGCCCGCCGCCGTCTCCCCAACTCCGCCCTCGTCGGTTCGGTTCGTCGAGGTCGCAGCGGCATCCGGAGTGAAGTACGCCTGGACAGCACCGGGGAAGCGTCCGTTGAACATCCTTCAGACTATTGGCAATGGGTGCGCCTTTCTGGATTTTAACAACGATGGCAACTTAGATATCTTGTTGGTTGGCCCAAGGCCCGCATTGTTTGTGGGCGATGGTAAAGGGCACTTCAGTGAGGTGAGTGCCTCAGTTTTAGGGAACTTGTCGGGCTACTTTTTGGGGTGCGCTGTGGGCGACTACGACAGCGACGGCTTTGTGGATGTGTATCTTTCTGGGTACCGTGAGGGGCGCTTGCTGCACAATGAGGCGGGGAAAAGCTTCAAAGATGTCACCGTGAGCTCGGGGCTCAAGCCCCAGCCTTGGGGGACTTCCTGCGGGTTTGCCGATCTGAATGGGGATGGGAAGCTGGATCTGTATGTCGCTAACTACGCCCAGTTCAGCACGACGACACAGCCGCAGCTCTGCAAGTTCCGCACGGAGAAGCACGGTGAGGTGCTCAGCTCCTGCGGCCCCACGCGCTATATCGGGCTACGCGGCACCCTCTGGCAAAGCAATGGCAAGACTTTTACGGATGTCTCGCAGGCAGCGGGCTTTAGCACACAGAACGGGCGTGGGCTCGGGGTAGCGTTTGCCGATATTACGGGCAAGGGGCTGACCAGTGTGGCGCTCGCCAACGATGAAGCACCAGGGGATCTGTTCTGTGCCCGTGGTGGCGGCAAGTTCGAGAACACGGGGCAGGCATCGGGCGTGGCAACGGACTCCGAGGGGAAAGTCCATGGGGGAATGGGCATTGACTGGGGCGATTATGACAACGACGGGAAACTGGATCTCTTTGTGGCCACTTTCCGCAACGAGGTCAAGAATCTCTACCACAACGACGGCGACGAGGCGTTCCGTGACAAAAGCAACGCCGTTGGGATCGGGCAAGCGGCGCTGCCGTATGTCGCGTTTGGCTGCAAATTTTTAGATGCGGACAACGACGGCTGGCTGGATTTGATTGTTACCAACGGTCATGTTCAGGACAATATTGAGCTAATCGAGGACACGACCTACCGCCAGAAGACACTTTTTTTGCACAATCAGAAAGGCAATTTTACCGATGCAGGGGCCACCTCGGGTATCGGCAGTCTTGCGCCGATTGTGGGCCGTGGCCTAGCGGTGGGCGACTTTGACAACGACGGTCGCGTGGACGCGCTGATTGTGGACAGTGAGGGCAAGCCGCTCCTCTTACACAACGAGAGTGTGGCACAGAGCTGGGTTGGTTTTGACTGTGGCGGGCGCTACGGTGCGGTGCTCACGCTGAAGCTTGCCGATGGGCAAACCCGGGTGCGCCAGTGCCAGAGCGCGGGTTCGTATCTGTCCGCCTCGGATGCGCGTGTGCACTTTGGGCTAGGCAAGGGGCAAGTCCAGAGCCTTACCGTCCGCTGGCCGTCGGGAAAGAGCGAGACCTGGAAAGGCTTTCCCACGGGCCGCTATCTGACACTTGCGCCCGGTCAATCGCCGCACTAATCCGTTCTGATTAGGGCTTTTTAGACGTGTCCGCCGCCGTCTCGCGCATCGTGGCATCCATCAGTGCCTGAAGGCCACGCGCCGCCTGCTCGGGGTGAGTCTTGAGCATCTGGATCATGCCGTCTTGCTGACGTGCTTTCTCCATCTCACCAGTCTGGCGGTAGAGCTGAGAGAGCTTCTGGTGGATGGCGCTGTCTGCCGGGTGTGCGAGCTCCTGCTCGACCAGCCGTCGGATTTCGTCCTCGACACGAGAGATCTCGGTGGCGATTGCCTGCACTTCTTTGGCTTTCTCTGGCTTGCCAATCTTGCGGTAGGCCTGTGCCATGAGCCGTAGCGCACTGATATCGCGCGGCTTCGCTTCGAGGACCTCCGTGAGCAAAA
>NZ_JAYUPA010000898.1:0-25627 GCF_043760365.1 Armatimonas sp. | reverse complement strand
CTGCGGATTCGGTTTCGCGTGGGAGGGGTGCTGAAAGAAGTAATGCATGTCCCGAAGCTGGTTCAGAATCATTTTGTTCGGCGCGTGATGGTGATGGCCGATATTGATCTTGCCCGGTTGTTCGTGCCTCAGGTTGGAACCATCAGACTCCAGCACAATCGCAAGGACTATAACCTGCGTGTCACTGCGATACCGACTCTGTATGGGCACACGGTGACAGCGCGGCTGCTGAGTGATGATCTGCCCCGAAAAGGCTTGCAAGCACTGGGGATGCTGGCTGAGCATCAGGTGCCGCTGGAGACGCTTCTCACATCAGCAGGTGGGCTGTTTCTCTTTGTGGGGCCGAGTGCTAGTGGAACCACAACGACAGCAGCGACGTGTCTGCACTATCTGAACGAAATCGAGCGGGCTATCTACACGATTGAGCAGCCTATAGAGTACGAGCTTCCCGGTGTCACGCAGATTCAGCTCAACCCGTTTTGTGGCCACACGCTCGACAAAGCCCTCAAGACCGTGCTGCGAGCCCGCCCCGATGTTTTGTTTTTAGGAAGCATCCACGATGCTGAGAGCGCTCGCGCCGCCGTGGAAGCCGCCGAGGCGGGGATCACGGTACTCACCACGATGCGCTGCACCAATATCCCCACGGTCTTCACGCTACTGGAGCGCTACGGAGTTGCGCCACAAGTACAAGCGCGGCTGGTGCAAGTGATCGTGAATCAGTGCCTTGCTCGCTCTGAAAACAGCGAGACACAGCAGGCATTTTATGAAGCGGCCTGGGTCGCGGATAATACCTCGCTTAGGGAACTCGTGGAGAAGCGGGCCACGCACCAAGAGATTCGGAACATCCTGCGCTACTGGTCCAAGGGCACAACTCTGGAGGAACAACTTGTAAATCCGAGGCCGCGTGCAGACAGCTAGTCGTTAAACAATTCGCTGACGGAGTCACCAGTCCAGATGCGGCGGATGGCCTCGGCGAAGAGATGCGCGACGGAGATAACGGTGGTTTTTTCCGTGCGCTTCTCGGGAGAGATCGGAATGGTGTCGGTGACGATCAGCTCCTTGATCTCCGGGCGGGAGAGGCGCTCAACGGCGGGTCCGGCAAGCACGGCGTGGGTGCAGGCGACGTAGATCTCGGGGTTTGCACCGCTGGCAATGAGCATGTCAATAATCTCGTTGATCGAGCCGCCCGTGGAGATCATGTCATCGTAGACAATGCAAGTCTTGCCCTTCACATCGCCCGCGAGGCCGCTAATTTCCGCGATCCCGTGGCTGGGGCGGAACTTGTAGCCCACGGCGAGCGGGCAGTGCAGGCGCGAGGCGATCTTGCGCACTTTCTTCACGCGGCCCTCGTCGGGCGAGACCACAACCGTGTTCTCTAAGTTCTTAGTCGCTAAATAATCCGTGATCGCCCCGATGGCCGTTAAGTGATCCACGGGAATATCAAAGAAGCCCTGGATCGCATCGGCGTGCAAGTCCATCGCGACAATTCGATCCGCGCCCGCCGTCGTGAGCAAGTTAGCGATCAGCTTGGCGGTAATCGGCTCGCGCGGGCGGTCTTTTTTCTCCTGGCGGGCGTAGCCGTAGTAGGGCAGCACCACCGAGATACTATTGGCGCTGGCTCTTTTAAGCGCGTCTAGTAGGATCAGCAGCTCTAATAAGTTGGCGTCAATCGGGGCGCACGTGGGCTGGAGCACAAAAGCATCCGTGCCGCGTACCGAGTCCTCGAACTTGATGTAGATCTCGGAGTCGGGGAAGCGCGTGATCTTAAGAGGGCCAAGCTCGATACCCAGGTTCTGGGCGACAGCGGCGGCGAGCTCGGGGTGCGCGGTTCCAGAGAAGAGCGCCATGGGGGGACGAAGAACAGACATACGGAGGCTATTGTACCGTGAGTGAGGCCATCTCCCCGGCTCTACAGTCCAACCCCACGTGCGGCAATAGTTGCACGGGCTTGGGCTACGGGCTTCATGACGATCTCATCGAGGTTCACGTGCCACGGGCGCGTCACGGCGAAGACCACCACCTCGGCCACATCGTCGGCGGTCAGCGGCGTGAGGCCGTCGTAGACTTTTGCGGCTCGCTCTTTATCACCAAAGAAGCGGACTTCCGAGAACTCGGTCTCGACCATACCGGGCGCGACATCGGTGATCCGAACGGGCGTGCCGTTAAGCTCCAGCCGGAGCGTCTCGGTGATGGCACGGGCGGCGTGCTTCACAGCGCAGTAGCCCGCGCCGTTGGGGTAGGTCTCACGTCCGGCGACGCTGGTGATATTGACGATATGGCCTTTGCCGTTTTGCAGCTTGGGGAGCAGGGCGCGGGTGACGCGCATCAGCCCCAGCACATTGGTCTGGTACATCTGGAGCCAGTCCTCGTCGCGGGCTTGGGCAAGTGGCTCCAACCCAATCGCTCCCCCCGCGTTGTTCACTAAGACGTGGACTGCATCGGGCACGGTGGCGCAGAAGGCTTCCACGGAGGCCGTGTCGGCGACATCGAGGACATGCGCCGCACCGCCAAGCTCCTCGGCGAGAGCGCTGATTCTATCCTCGCGCCGTGCGCCTAAAATTACAAAATAGCCCGCTGTCGCAAGCTGCCGCGCCGTCGCTGCTCCGATGCCGCTGGACGCTCCGGTGACCACGGCGATTTTCCTCTCACTCATGGGCTCAGTGTACCCCGCAAAAAATATTTTCCAAGGCTGTCCAGATTCGTGCACTGGTGCTGTTTTCTCTTTAAATACCCACAGGAGGCAGGTGCATGAAGGGAACAAGGCGGACGTTTTTGATGACCACGGGGGGCTGGCTCACGGGGCTGACGGCGGGCTGTGGCAGCGGAAGCAGTGGGGGAAGTGGCGGCGGTGGGGGCAGCACCACGGACTTACTCACGCGGATCGAGCCGACGAAGGCGGATCAGGGCATGAGCTTTGTGGGCGACTCGCTCAGCGTCCGCTTTGCGGCGGCGGCACAGCTCTTCCCCGAAGTGGAGCGGCTGGCACGGGCGGGAACAAGCGCCACGGAGGAAGTGCTGGCGAGCTTCGCCGGGACACCCCTATTTGCCAACGACGCGCGCCTGATTGCGCTCTGCGCGGTGCTGGATCGAACCCAAGATCGCTCCGCGGTGCGTGCCCTCACCGACTTTGTGGAGCGTAACCTGAGCGGCGACTTGCTCTACTCTTTATGTACCGCCGCTCCTGGCAGCCGTGGCGTCTCCCTGGTGCACGCGGCGCAAGAGTATCTGCTCGTCCCAGTTGGCATCGTCGGCAGGCATTGTCTTCTAATTTTATCAGGCATGTCAGTGAAACGTTTCATGGCAAAACGATGTCATGTTTGGAGGGTATCTTGCGATAAACTAGAGCGAAGGAATTTTTTGTCATGCGTCGTCGCGTCGCTTTCACTCTCATCGAACTTTTAGTTGTTATCGCTATTATTGCGATTCTAGCTGCGATTCTCTTTCCTGTTTTTGCTCAGGCACGTGCCAAAGCCCGCCAGACCGTTTGTATGAGCAATATGCGCCAGATTGGGATGGGGGTGCGGATGTACGTCCAGGATTATGATGAAATCTACTTTGCCTTCGATCACGCGGGGATTGGCTGGACGATTCCACGCTCTAGCTGGAGCGAGAACCAGGACTTTCTCTTAAAGTCCTACCTGAAGAGTACGGGGGTGTTGAGCTGTCCTGAGGAGAAGAGCAGCAGCAGCAATGGGCAAACGGTTCGTTTTCCGCAGTATGCCATGAACAACCTGCTCAATCGCCCCCCTGAGGTTATCGCCCCGGATGGTGGAGCAACGGTTGGCCCTCTGACGCGTAGTGAGGCATCGGTGGAGACCATGACTCTTTTGATGTGGGAGCATAGCAACCCGGCGGTGCACTGCGAGACCTGGTCGTCGTCGCCGGGTCACTGGGAATCGGCGCACCATAAGGGCTTCAATGGACTCTTCTGCGACGGCCATGTCAAACGCATGACGCTGGGGAGCCTCAAAGACGAGATGCTTACCTACTGGGCGGACTGACCCAATCCGTTAGCTCCACCTGGAAGCAGGCTCCCTCCGGAATGAGAAACGCAGGGCCGTGTGTACCACGCACGACTAGGTGGTTCTCGCCCGGCAGAAGTAGCACGTCACTCCCCGTTACGGGAACTCCATTAAGCCAGACTGCGTCAGGCGAATTTTCCTCAAACTGAAGCTGAGCACTGCGCGGTATCTCATCGCCGACGATCACGCTCTCGCGCCAATCTGAGGCGTGCTGGGTGAGCGCTCCAGCGTGGGAGAGCTCCCAGGTTGGGCCGAGCCAGGTGGCGGTCTCCAGAATCCAGAGATGTGGGGCGAGTGCCTCAGGGACAGTAACTACCTGCGAGATCCCCGCAGGAAAGACAGCAGGCGTTTCACCAAAGACCACTTCAATAGCCTCACCCGGCCCCGCATTGAAGACCGAAACCTCGCGCCGTTCCCCGGGCGTGCCCACTACAAAGACCCGTGCGCCAGGGAAAGGATCGGGCCTTAGGTGCGCTGTGAGCAGGGTGGCATCGGATTTGACGAGACCCGCGTAGGCGGCCAAGTAGTTTTCGGACAGTCCCAGAGGAAAATCGTGTGCCCAGAGGAGCGTCTCGTCTGTTGCCACGGTGCGCTCGTCGAAGGCGGGGAAGACACTGCCGATGACGGGAGAGTCGGTCGGGTTATGGGCAAAGAGTAGTGCGCCTTGCTGGGCAGTGCGCCACTCGGTGGCGACTAGGCCGCCCCGGGCATGAAGCCCGGAGTGAAAAGTGCCAGAACGCAGCGGCTCGCCAAACGCAGCAGCGAATAGGGCCAGGGGGCGTAGCTGCCAGAGTGCCTCTCTCGTAGGGGCAGCGCAGAGGGCAGAGCGTGCTCCTTCGGCCCAGGCGCGGCGGACGGTACGAGGGTGCGGTGGTAGGGGAGAGGCGTGCTTACCAAGTGAGAAACCTAGCAACTGGGCAAACTCGCTCAGCTCAGCAGGAACGACGACAGATAAAGGCATAGCGTCTGAGTATACCCGCTGAGTTTTCGCAAGTCCGCTGAGTTTTCTCGTAGTGCTGACCGATACTAAGCAAAGAAGCAATGGCTAAGGGAATCTTCAAAGAGATCAAGCAACCACCGACACTCTGGCAGCGCCTAGTGGGTGGAACCAAGGCTGCACGTCACCTGAAGGCAACAAACCCTCCTCTGACCCCAGACGCGGTGGGTCACTACTACAGTGCTCTGGTAGGAAAGGCACCTCAGCCCGCACTGGCGCGGGTGGCAAAAGCACTGCTCTGGGCGGATATGAAGACCCGTCAGTTCCACTCGCGCTGCGCCTCTTGGTATCCTCTGGCTGCGGAAGCCTTCCCTGAGGATGAGCGGTGCGCCTTCTACGTGGCCGCTCTGTACCATCATGGCCTCATCACTCCCAGCAGTGCGGCTCTCGAACAGAGTGTGGGGCGGTTGATGAAGGCGGACTGGCGCGAGTCTATCTACTGGAATAAGCTAGATCTACCGCGTCATGAGATCCTCAAACGTATGACCGATTGTCTGGACGAAGAAAATATTCGGATCACGCCAGAGCGTCTGCCTATTCTTGAGGCCGCTTTTGATTCCACGACTCTCACGGAGGAGCAACGCATCCGGGTGGCTCGTTGGCTAGGAGTTGCCTACCGTGCCAGCGGGCGCAGCGATGATCGCGCGGAGATTATCTACCGTTATCTGTTTATTCGTGTTTCAGAGGATAAAGAGAATAATCAGTACCTTGCCAATCTATTTTCGGGTCGGGATCTCGATGATGCTAATGCCTGTGCGGTTTACTTACGGATGTTCACTGAGGCCAACAAAGAGAACAAGCAGGAGGCTCGTGCCTACTGGAGCCTCCGCCTTTCACGAGCTTATATCGCCCAGAATCGGCTTGGTGTTGAGGCGGTCTTGCCCCTTCAGGTAGCGCTGGCTCTCTCACCAGGGGATCACCTTCTGGAAGCGGCACTGGCCTACTCGATTGGGCGTTGCGATATTTTGATTTTACGAGACTCAGCCCTCCTCAAGCACCTAGAGATGGCGATTGCCTTTGAGTCGGAGCTGGTGCCGCATTTTGCAGAGCGCCAGTGGCAGTGGTCCGTGGTTCCGCGTGCTCTTGCCCTGGCTTGGGGGCAGGCGGGGCGACGTGACTCGCTGGCATCGTTCATCTATGGGCGCGCTACAGAACTCTGTCCTGAGGAAAAAATACTCTGGTTCTACTACGCAGTTGCCCTGCTGGAAGCCGGAGATTACTCCCGCAAGGCAATGATGATCTATGAGAAGGCACACTATTATAAACAAGCGGATGAAGGAATCTTGCTTGCTCTAGCACGTACCTATTATGAGAATAGGATTCATGAGACCCCAGATCGCCGTAAGGCAATGGCCCTCTGGGAGACACTCTACCGTAAGGGGGCAGCCACCGACGAAGTTCTTGCGGCGCTGACCGAGGTGTATCTGAGTGAGGAGCGTCTTAGCGATACGGCGCTGGAGCTATTGCAGAAGTACACATGTTCTGGCACAAGTATTCCTGAGTCACTGCTACTGCGGGTTGCCCAGGAGTGGAATCTACGGGGCGATCTACCCATGGCGCTTCGCTGGTACCAGGAGGCGGAGCAAGCGATGCCCGGCCACTTCGTCACTCTATTAGAGTATGGCCTTCTCCTGAAAGAGAAGTTTAGCGATTTTACGGGGGCCGTCAATATTCTTGCGCGTGCGGTGATCTTGCCAGGAGGAGCCAAGCACCTGGAAGCACACTTTGGTCTGGCGGAAAGCCTTCTCGGTCTGGAAAAACGTGAGGATGCAAGGAGAATCTTCCAGATTATTGTGGAGAAGATTGATCCCAACCATACCCAGACATTACTGCACCTGGCTCGCCTGAACCTCAAATTTGAGGAACTGGGAATGCTACGTGCGGAGACATTGTACGAGCGAGCCGCCAGTGTGGAGCCGGATAACCCTGAAACCTACAAAAACATGATTGATCTCTACCGCGCTCAGGGAAACTCTAAGATGGAACAGTGGGCGCTGGAGCAGTACTTGAAGCTCGGTGAAGCCGATCCCTTAAGATTTCGTGAGCTTGCTGACCTCTATATTCGCCGGGGAGAGTTTGAAAAGGCGGAGGGTGCCTTACGCCAGGTAATCTCACTGGGCAAGGCGGATCGTGATACCTATACGCTGCTGGGCGATGTGGTTCAGCAAATACGTCGTGCGAGCTAGTTTTTCACCCTAATCTTCTGTTTGAGATGCTAAGTCATCTTGCCTGTGTTACAATGGCGCAAGTGTGCGTCTTGGGATGATTTCACAATTTAGAGGGAAGATAAGGAAGTTGCGGAAAAATTGGGAACGCTTGACGGCGTGATTTCGTAAGACTCCTTTGTGTTTAAATGTCCTCTGTGTTTTTGTCCCCGCTGGATTTCCAACTCACTCAATGCTCAAAGTTGCGCAGAGAGTGTAATGGTTTTTGGCAGAGGGCACTTGAGTTTTAGGAAAGTGTATGCAAGAGCGAACTGATTTATCGGCTGAGGGATCCCCATCTATATCCCTGAGCGAATACGGCGGCATCCTGCGGCGGCGGCGTGCCATTATTCTGCAGACCTTCGTCATCGTCCTGGTTGCAGGGGTATTGATTACCCTTTTCCAACCTTTGGTCTACCAGGCGAGTGCGCGTGTCTTGCTGGAGCCTCCGTCTTATTTGATTCAAACCGTCAATAACGATCCACTCGCGGAGCTATTTAAGCTCAACTCACCCTACTCACCTCCTACCCAGGTAGAGCTCCTCAAGAGCAGCGCTATCAAGAAACGGGCAGGGGAGCTCATGACCAATGGGAAGTCCCTCACCAACTACTCCGTTGTTCCTGTCGAGGGTGGGACATCTATTGTGGAAGTGATTGCTGAGGGGGACGATCCCAATGCAGTCACTGAAACCGCGAATCATATTCTCAAAGCCTACATTGACGATGTCAATGACAAGGGCTCGAAAAAGCTCGACTTGGTCTATGCGGAAGCGGAGAAAAATCTTAATAAGCACCTGGCGACGAAAAACAAAGCGCAGAGAGACCTCTTGAATTATCAGAAGGTTCACAAAATCTCCGATTTGGAAATTCAGGCCGCTGCCAATCAGAAGCAGCTCGGTGAGCTAAGCCAGACCTACCAGAAGCAGCTGAGTGAGATCAACTATCTCACGACACGTATCGGTGAGATCGTGGGCTATATGAGTCGGCAGAAGAAAGAGCGTCTGCGCCCTGGACTTCTCGGCATTGAGCAGGACCCAAACTGGGAAAGTATTCAAAGGACTATCGCGGATAAAGAAGCGATCATGGCCGCCGCTAAAGAAGAACTTGGCGACGATAATGACCGGCTGCGTGCATTGAGAGCAGAGTTTAGCCGTCTGACACAGTACGCTACAGCCTATAAGAAAGGTTTTGAGAAGAAAAATTTAGTTCTTGATCCTACTTACGAAGGGTTTGATGTTGAACTTAAGAAATTGCGGATTGATTTAGCCAGCGCTGAAAATGCATCTCGACCGAATTTTACTGCAATTCAGGAATTGAGGAATCGTCTTGGTCAAACTCCTGATTTTTCAGATAAAATTGCCGAACTTAAACAAATTCAAACGAATGCTGCAGGTCGTATCGACTATTTTAATACGAAAATGCAGGATATTGAGCTACGTAAAAATGCCAAGGTAGAGACAAGTCGTGTTATTGAAGATGCTATTGTGCCGGGAAGCCCTGTTCGTCCAAATAAGCCTCAGAATATTATGTTCGCAGGGCTGTTAGGCGTCTTTTTGGGACTCTGTCTTGCACTTCTTCAGGAATTATTAGATGACCGAATCAATAGCCCCGAAGAAGCCGAGCGAGTGCTACGTCTGCCGAACCTAGGGCATGTACCACTTGTTGAGGAGGAGGGTCTGCGTCTGATTCGGGATATCAGCACCTTCTCGCCCTTGATGGAATCGTACCGAAGTCTTCGAACCAATATTAACTTTGCCGCCGTAGGGACCACTCTGCGTAGTATTGTTGTGACTTCATCGGTGCCCGCGGAAGGGAAGTCCACGACAGCGGCTAACCTGGCGATGGCGATGGCACTGGATGGCAAGCGGGTCATTATCGTGGACGCGGACTTGCGTCGCCCAAGCCTGCATAAGCTCTTCCGTCAGGAGTCATCCCCGGGTCTGACCGATATTCTTGTGGGAACCCATGAGATCTCCGAAGTCATACGGTCCTGCGGTGTAGAGAATGTGAGTGTGATTGCAGCAGGCTCACCTCCACCCAACCCCGCAGAGCTTTTGGGCTCGGCGAGGATGGTTGAGCTTATTGCACAACTGGAGTCTCTGGCGGACATCGTTCTCTTTGACTCACCACCAACGCTTGCGGTGGCGGATAGTGTGGTCCTTGCCGCCCGAACTAATGGTGTTCTGCTGGTGATTGGTTACGGAGAGACCAAAAAGACAAACTCCCGCCAGGCGGTGGAGCGACTGCAACGGGCCAACGCACGTGTCTTGGGAACCGTTCTCAACCGTGTGGAGGGTACCAGCTCAGGTTACTACTATGGGAAGTACTATGTCCCTGCCTCTGTGGAGAGTAGCCGGACGGGACGTGGGGTTGCGGAGCCCACAGCCCGAGGGATCGAAGCAAGTAGCGAGACATCGGAAAACGAGCCGCTGGGAAAGGGACGTGATTGATGATATTTGCAAAAGTACTCTGCGGCAGTTTGCTCGCACTCGCCGTTTTGGGAGCGGTCTTGCCGCAGTCGGGTTGGGCGCACGGTAGCCCTACAGTAACTCAAGAGAAGCTTGCTGAAGACTATCGGATTAACCCGGGTGATGTTGTTTCAATCATTGTCATCAACCACCCCGAATTTTCTCTCAATGGTCAGGTTTTACCGGACGGGACTTTTGTTTTTCCTATCTTAGGAAAAATAAAGGCTGCTGGTCGGACACGTGACGAAATCGCTAGTGAGATTGCCAAGGGACTGAAGGACAAGAAGCAGCTCACCCGTCCCAATGTGACGGTGAATGTTGTCCAACGTGAGCCACGTGAAATCACGATTTTAGGAGCTGTCCGTGGAGCGGGTAAGCTAGTCCTCAAGGAGAACTGGACTATATTAGATGCTTTAGGGGCTGCAGGTGGAATTGCTTCAGGCAGTGCTTCGGCATCAACTCGCTATGAATTCTATAAAGCCGATTTATTTCGTGATGCAAAAGTAATCCCTCTTGATCTTGCTAAGATCTATGCTAATGACTCTGCGCACAACTTACTTCTGAAAAATGGAGACATGATTAATGTGACGGTTCTTGATCGTAATCAGATCACTGTCACTGTTATTGGGGAAGTGGGGGCAGGGCGCGGTGGTACTGTCGAACTCCCTAAAGATGGTTCGATTCTCTCGTTACTCAATGATTTAGGAGGAGTAACGGATAAGGCGGCACTGTCTAAGGCGACGATCTTGCGTAAGGGGAAAGTTCTTAAAGTTGACTTGCGTGGATATAAGAAAGGGAAAATTGAAGACGATATCCTACTTGAAGGTGGAGATGTCTTGACGATTCCCAAATTAGAGGCCCGTTACAAGATCAACGGAGCCGTTGCGAAACAAGGTGAACAGGACTATCCCGATGATCGTACTCTTACCCTTTTTGATGCTTTGACAATTGCTGGGATTCCCCCGACGGGAGCTGATCTTAAGAAAGTGACGCTCACACGTGTAGAAAAAGGAGTCAGTACTACCGAAGAAATCAATATTGAGAAAATGCTTAAGGGTGATCGTTCCCGAGATAAGGAAATTCAGCCTGATGATGAAATTTTTGTGCCAGCAACCGATCCAAATAAGCGTAAATGGGGATCCACACAGGATTTTCTAGGGTTACTAGGAATCTTGCCTGGTCTGTATTTTATTCTTCGTGGCTAGGGTTATTGGCAAGATGTTTGAAAAGGAAGTTGGCAGTGTGCATCTCTTGCCAACTTCTTTTATCTGGGAGGTCACCTAATGTCTGACGCGAAAAATATACTGATGTGCTTGAAGACAAAACTTGCCAGATGGGGAGGGTTAGGCTGTCAAGTAGGAATCGCTAATTTGGCATTAATGTCCCCGATTTTAATGGGGAGTTTCAGTGAGCTAGCGCGTGCGGGTGACTCAATGAGTCTGCCAATTCATTACTGCATTGCTGTTTTGGTCTTTGTGATTATCTGGGCTTCGTTAGAATTTTCTGCAACTATTGGTGTGGTGGGCATGTTCGTCTATCTTGTTTTGCTAGGGGCGATACGACGTGAACTGATTCCCTCCACGGGTTATATAAGCAATGATCCTATTACCCTTGTTAGCTTTTTTGTCGGTGGGTTGTTTTTTTTGCGCATGGTGCTAATGCGGAAAATACCAAGGCATACTCCTGTCGTACGCTTAGTTTCCATTATTGTTATAATGATGATTTTAGAAATTTTTAATCCTTTTCAGGGGGGGATTGCGGTTGGTATGGGTGGGGCTATTTTTAAATTGACTCCCCTGTTTTGGTATTACATTGGGATTCAAAAAGGTAGTCGTAGTGTTGCGAAAGTGATTTTTGTTGTTTTAGTCATGTTTGGTATCTTTGAAACATTTATTGGCTTAAGACAAAACGCTAGTTTAACTGAGATTGAGAAATTTTGGGTTCTTATCAGTCGGGGCTCTAGTCAGGCGTTAGCTACAAATATCTATCGTTCCTTTGGCACTTTACTTTCATTTTCGGAGTATGTTTTCATTCTAAATATGGGAGCTGCGTTGTGTTGGGTTGCTTTTTTACGCCGCCGGTATGTTTATATAATTCCCTTCACTATCATAGGTGGTGCTCTGGTTCTTTCCTCTTCTCGCGGTGGAGTCATCAGTCTATTTCTGATGATGGTTGTGATTTGGGCAATTCAAGCCAGGAGCTATCGGGCTTGGATACCGCGTCTTGTTATCGCCGTCGTTATAGCCGTTTGGGGATTGACTCTGGGGGTAGAAAAAGCGAAGGTAGTAGATGTTGATGATCGAACCGCTGTGTTTCTCAATCACCAGATCAAAGGATTAAGTGATCCCCTTGGAAAGGGGTCAACAGGAGGCTCTCATGTGTCACTTGTTACTGGTGGCATTCTACGTGGTTTTCTTACTCCTATTGGGATGGGCTTAGGAGTAGGGACAATTGCATCGTCGAAATTTGGTGTAGGGCAGCAGTCATCTGAAGCTGATTTTGCAGATATGTTCATGGCATTAGGGTTTATTGGAGGGATTCTCTATATATTAATTTGTTTTCGAATCTGTGTAACGATGGGAATGTATTGGCATGATACACGCGATCATCTTGCGCTGAGTGTTATTGCACTGATGGCCGTTTGTCAAGGGAACTGGCTCGCGGGGTCGCACTATGCGCAGTCAATGATTCTTTGGTTTTTAATCGGGACAATGGATCGTTTAAACTTTGAGTATCGTCAGTCTGTGGCAAACGAGCTTGTTGGGCAGGCAAAACATTTGGAATCGCTCAAACCATCCGCCCTGATAATTGACAATGCGAGTGTCTGAACTCCCGCGTGTCTTCTATCTTGACCATACTTCGAAATGGTCGGGTGGGGAAATTGCACTGTTTCGTACTTTAACCTCATTAGACCGTGGTAAGGTTGACCCCGTACTCCTGCTGGCTACTGAGGGGGAATTTGTTGTAAGATTGCGTGCCGCATCCTTGGAGACGGTTATTGTGCCTCTTGATGAGCGTCTGCGCAAGGCTCGTAAGGAAACTTTGGGAATCGGGTTTCGACGAGACATGGGCATGGCAATGGCCTGTTTGCGTTATGCCTTGCGATTGGTGCCGATTTTACGTCGCCGAAGAGCCGATTTGATTCATTGTAATTCTCTGAAGTCTGATATTTATGGTGCGCTGGCGGGGAAAATTGCTGGCATTCCTGTGCTTTGGCATATTCGTGATCATATTGATCCTTCCTATCTTCCAAGACGAGTGGTGACTGTTTTTCGGCGATTGGCTCGAAGTATTCCTTCGGGTGTCCTTACGAATTCTCTTAGTACAGAGAACAAAATTTTTCCTTTAGGTGCTGGAAGGCAACGCTGCCGAGTTGTTTACGATGGGTTGATGGATAGTGAGCTACAAACGCCCTGCCCGTTGTCCTTTGATCACTGGAATCGCTCACTGCCACAGATTGGCTTACTAGGGAGAATTGTCCCTTGGAAAGGGCAGCATATCTTTTTGGAGGCAGCAAAGAAACTCACAGATCGTGGTATCAAGGCTCACTTCCAGGTGATTGGTGCTCCTCTTTTTGGGGAAGCTGCGTACGAGGCACAGCTACGACAGCAAGCTGTTAGTCTCGGGGATCGAGTGAGTTTCCTGGGATTTCGTAGCGATGTCTCTGAACTTCTTCGAGGATTGGATATTTTGGCACACTGTAGTATTACTCCCGAGCCATTTGGGCAAGTGGTGATTGAGGGTATGGCGGAGGGACTCCCTGTCGTGGCGAGTGATGGGGGAGGGGTTCAAGAAATCATCGAGCAGGGGGTAAATGGTCTACGTACCCCTATGGGTGATGCGAGTGCGCTGGCAGATGCTCTGGAACGGCTTCTTATGCACCCCGAGGAAGCAAGCGCTCTGGGGCAGGCCGCCTACAAGCGCGTCCGTGAAAAATTTACCGCTGCACATTCAGCGCGTGCTATAGAATCATTCTATCGAGAGTTGCTCGGTAGAGAATAGGTTGAGGTAAAGAGAAGACGTGCGGATTGCTATCGTCCATGATGACTTAACCCAGCGCGGGGGAGCCGAGCGGGTTGTAGAAGCAATGCATCAGCTCTGGCCTGATGCGCCTATCTATACGTCTATCTATGATCCCGCAGGGACTTTTTCTTCGTTTGCTCAGATGGATGTACGCACATCTTTTATGCAGAAGATTCCTTTTGCAGCTCGGGCGAAGTATAGTAAGCTTTTCCTACCTCTCTATCCCATTGCTTTTGAGACACTTGATTTGCGTGGTTATGATGTTGTCCTATCGCATGGGACACGATTTTCTCAGGGGGTATTAACATCACCTGAGACTTGTCATATTCATTATTGCCATACTCCTGCTCGTTTTGCGTGGCGTTATTATGAATATGTCGAAGAAGGCCAATTCGGACGTTTTGCTCGAATTGTATTGCCTATTATCATTCATCATTTACGCCAATGGGATCAGCTTGCAGCACAGCGCATTGATTGTTTTTTTTCTAATTCGTATAATATTGCTCGTCGTGTTCTCAAATTTTATCGTCGGGATTCTGATATTCTTTACCCCCCTATTGATGTGATGCGATTCGCCGTTATTGATAATCCTTCCTCCGATTATTTGCTTGTTGTTTCGCGGTTGCTGCCTTACAAAAGAGTAGATCTGGCGATTGAAGCATGTAATCAACTGAAAATCAGACTGAAAGTTGTTGGAAGTGGGCCTGATCTGCAACGCTTAAAGAGCCTTGCGGGGCCGACGGTTGAAGTATTAGGGCGTGTTCCCGATGGTGAGGTTGAGGGCTTATTTGCGAACTGTCGGGCTTTTCTATTTCCTGGGGAAGAGGATTTTGGTATTGCTCCGTTAGAAGCGATGGCTGCGGGACGTCCTGTTATTGCTTATCGTGCCGGAGGAGCTATGGAGACGGTTCTGGAGGGAGACACGGGACTTTTTTTTAGCGAACCCACTGCCGCATCTCTAGTGGAGGCCATTGGTCGCCTGGATCACTCTACTTTTGTTCCGGAACGTCTGAGGGCGCATGCGGAAACTTTTAGTTTAGAAGCATTTCAGAAACGTCTGCAAATGCTTGTAGATCTCCGTTTGGCCGAGCATCGTGCCCGTTATGATCAAATCTCTCCCCAACCAAAGAGGCAGTTATGATCGTGAGGTCTTTTAATGGGTAAAGCCTCTGATCCTTGGGAGCGACGGGACGCGGAGCGGGCGCGGTTTCGTAAGAAGCAGGGCGAACCGCTAGATCTTTTTGATGAGCTGCAGCGGAGCCAGCGGCCTCTTGGGCTTTTGGTCTGCCTCGCTGTACTTCTTGCGGCAGAAATTCCCCTGATTTCTCCCATCATGAGACTTTTTCTCTCGGTGGGGGCAGTGGTTATGTTACTGCTACTGCTTGCTTCGTGCCGAGACTACGCAGAACCCCTCCAGCGCTATGTGAAGCGTGGGCCGACAGTTGCTTGGGCTGCTTGCTTGCTCTGGGGAGGTGTCAGTTTCTTTCTTGCCCCGGATCGGACGGTGGCAATGGGGGAAGGGATCCGACTACTTGCCGGAGCAAGTGCCTACCTGGTGACATCCTATGCGCTGCGTGAGCGGCGTGAGCTCGGCTTGGCACTAGGAGGGATCTTAGCTCTTGCCTGTGGGATTGCCCTTTACGATATTGCGCATTTTGCACAGAAAGTTGGTTTCACCAATCACTTCACGGCAGATAATATCAGTATTCTGGGGACACATGAGAGTATCGGATCGCTTCTGGCACTGCTCTTACCACTTGCGCTAGGACTGGGGCTCTCTGGTGCACTTCCTGACCGGGCACGCCTGACAGCCCAGGCTGCCGTGCTTATTTTGGGATTTGCTTGGATCATGACTCGTTGCCGCTCCGCATGGCTGGGAGGGAGCGTTGGCCTGCTGCTGATTGGCTATCTGTTCTGGCGTTATCCACCGCTCGGGAAGAAAAAAGAACATCGTGGTGCACACACGTGGAAGCAAAAACTAACCTCACCCATTGTGATTATTATTGGGGCACTGGTGTTGATGGCGCTTGTGGGAGGACTGGCACCGTTGCTCTCAAATCGTGTGGCGGGCCTTGTCAACCTGCTGGAAGACGGCTCGCTTGGTACTCGTCTGATTATGTGGAGTGGGGGACTGCGGATGCTCTCACTGAAGCCCCTGTTCGGTTGGGGGCTGGGCAGCTATCTCTTACTCCAGGGACGCTGGACGAACCTAGGAGATGGCCCCGAGCAAGTGGCACTGCATGGTACAGGGCACCAGAATATCGCGCATAACTACTATGTCCAGTGGGCTGCGGAGACGGGAGCTGTTGGGTTATTTCTGTTACTATTTTCGGTTCTGGTACTGCTTTTTACGGGGTGGCGGGCGCTGGCACGGGTGCGCGACCCGGGGGAGCGCGCGCTGCTAATTGCCTGTCTTGGAGCACTGATTGGAGGGCTGGTTGAGGTAAACGGTTCCCCTGCTTTCCAGTTCTGTGGGGTCTGGGCAGTTTTTTGGTCACTGGCTGGAGTGCTCCTGGGGGTGATTCGACAGGCAGGGGAGGATCCTACACCACGCCGTGCGCATTTGGGGTATGGCATGGCGGCACTCGCGGCGGCGCTTGTTTGTGGGGGAGCACTCTGGCTGGGCAAGCTGCTCTGGGATCCGCGCGGGCAGCCACGAGGGGTCTTTCAAATCATGGAGCGGACACACGGCCCCTACTATCCCGGGGAAACCGTGCGCTGGCGGGCACTCTATCGCAACGGCTGGGGCAAAGAGCAGGGAAGCCATCCGGCAACTACTTGGGTGACTCCTGTCTGGTTTGAGCAGGGAGGAAGTCGCGCACCTCGGCCCGTGCCGAGCCAGGAGTGGGCACTCTGGCGTGAGGAGTTCAATGCGAGTGATCTTTTGCGTGGCTTCTCCGAACTCTCCTTGCGACTGCCCGCTAAGGAGACAGGGATGCTGCAGGTACAGGCTGGCTTTCAGGATGAGTTTGGCCGAACCTACTCTGCCTCCCGGGTAGTGGACGTGGTCGAGGCACCTCCTGCTAAGAAGCCTACTGCAAAGCCACCAAAATGATGAAAACAAATTTCTTTCTCTGCTGTGCTGTGCTGACGATGGCAGGCTGCGCGAAATCGGTTAGCCCACCGCCCACAGCCTCCACGGAAGGCATGCTCTTGATCAAAGAGGGTAGCTTTCGGATGGGTAGCGACGATCCGCGTTTTCAGGACGCGCAGCCGGTGCATAAAGTGACACTGGCGAGTTTCTGGATGGACAAGAATCTTGTCACGAACGCCGAGTTCGAAAAATTTGTCAGGGCCACCAAGTACCACACAATTGCGGAGCGGCCGCTTGATCCCAAGGAGTTCCCGGGGGTGCCGGTGGATAAGCTCGTGCCCGGAGCCGTAGTTTTTACGCCGCCTGACCATGAGGTGCGGCTAGACGATGTGACCCAGTGGTGGAGCTACGTCCCCAAGGCGAGCTGGCAGCACCCCGAAGGCCCGACGAGCGATCTGAAGGGCCGCGAGAACCATCCCGTGGTGCACGTTGCCTACGAAGACGCAGCGGCCTACGCAAAGTGGGCCGGTAAGCGGCTTCCGACCGAGGCGGAGTGGGAGTTTGCTGCGCGCGGTGGGCAAGATCAGAAACCCTTTATCTGGGGCGATGACTTCGCGCCCAAGGGCAAGCAGATGGCCAATACGTTTAACGGCGACTTTCCCAACAAAAACACTAAAACAGACGGCTTTGAGCGCACGTCGCCCGTGGGCAGCTTCCCGGCCAATGCCTTTGGCCTCCACGATATGGCAGGTAATGTCTGGCAGTGGTGCTCGGACTGGTACCGCCCGGACTACTTTGCCAAGAGCCCCGAAAAGAGTCCCCAAGGCCCCGACGACAGCCTTGATCCCGATGAGCCCGGCATCCAGAAGCGCGTTCAAAAAGGCGGCTCATTTCTATGTTGCGAGGCGTACTGTGCCCGCTACATGCCCGGTGGACGTGGCAAGGGGGATATCAACACGGGAAGCTCCCATGTCGGGTTTCGGTGCGTGAAAGACGGCTCACTGTAGCACTTCGGCGCTCTCCACGCAGCGCTGCGTAAAGCCTGCGAATACCTCAGGGTGTGGCAGGATTGCTGCGGGAGGTTCGCCCGCCTCAGCCATGCGTGCTAATAAGCGCGTGCGGAGCTGCTCTCGGACAGCGGTATGGCTGGGATGGTTCACCAGGTTCTGGAGCTCGTAGGGGTCTGCCTTTAGGTCGTAGAGACAGTCCTCGGTGTAGGTGTCGCTGCTAGGCTGGGCATTGCCTCCGATTCCTGTCGCAACCACACTGTACTTCCAGTGGTGGGTGCGGATGCAGCGCCCCAACTGGATCAAGCCGCTTGATCATCCCCAAGTAGCCGGGGAGATGCTGCGCAACCTCCCAGGGTCTGAAGGTCGGGAGGGGTCCAGCGGCCTGTGTAGCGCTCTGCGTAACCTGTCGGGGCGGGGTAGTGGCTAGCGAATCGCCGCGTCCGTGATGCCATCCACACGGTAGCCGGGCAGCTTGACCGGGTTGCCCTCGCCATCGAAGACCGTGCAGTCGTAGGCATCACTGGTGAATTCCAAGAGATTGGAGGCCAGCCAGAACTCGTAGCCGCCGCGCTGCGCTTTGGCCACGCTCACCCTCCCTGAGCTCAATATCGAGCGACAGCAGGCTCAACAGATATACTCTTTGAGATAGATGCCGCCACCACGGGAAATATCAAGTTTCTATGAAGTGTTTCAGAGAGCAAGAGAAGCGACAGAGCCACGGACGATCAGCTTGGGGGAGAGAATTTGGCGCTGCGGGGCGGCGTCGGCACCCTGCATTCGTGCAAGAAGTCGCTCCGCGGCACACTGGCCCATCTCGTAGGCGGGCTGGCAGATGACGGTCAGACGCGGCGTGAGAATCTCCTGCCAGGGATAGCTATCATAGCCGACGATGCTAATGTCTTGGGGGCAGCGCAAGCCCCGTGCTTGAAACGCCGCCAAGGCCCCGATGGTCAGCGAGCTACTGGTGACAAAAAGCGCGGTCGGCGGCTCCAGACGGGCCAGAAGCGCCTTGGTCGCACGACTTCCGTCCTCGACGGTCAGCGGGACAAACGCCTCGCCGCAGGGAGTCAGCCCGACCTCGCTCAGTGCCTGCACAAATCCCGCCCGGCGTGCGCGGTGGCTGGAGACTTGGTAGTCCACGCTCAGCAGCCCGATGCGCTGGTGCCCGTTTTCTAGAAGATGCGTCGCTGCCAGAGTGCCTCCGAGCGCGTTGTCCACCACCACCAGATCGGTCGGAATTCCCGCCTCACGATCTACCAGCACGAGCGGAAACGCCGGGTCATGGCCCGACCAGCGCTGGCTTTCGTTCTCTGTCTCGGGTGCGGGAATCAGGATCACGCCATCACAGCGCAGCCGTTGAAGCCTCTCCAGAAGCTCCCGCTCGCGTGTGACATCCTCGTTGCTATTGAGCAGGGTGAGTGCGTAGCCCGATGCCCCCAGCGCATCTTCCGCGCCGCGCACCAGCGCGGAGAAAAACGGGTTGCTACTATCAGGCAGGATCAGGCCCACGAGCTGCGTGCGGTTGGTGCGCATGCTCTGCGCGATGGGATTGGGACGGTAACCCAGCGCCGAAACTGCCTCCAGAATCCGCGCCTCGGTCTCGGCGCGCACCCGTTTTTTGCCGTTCAGAAACCGCGAGACCGACGCCACCGAGACTCCGGCACGGGCGGCGACCGCGCGAATATCTGCTCCTTCTTTCTGCATCTTCACTACCCGACACATTTTGAAATGAGGCTGTCGATCCGGTACCCTTATTCTTACCACAGTCCAGGAGTACCCAGGAAATCCCATGAGCGACAACCTCAAACGCTATTGTGCCATAAAAAAGGCATTGATATCACTACGTCCCACAAAACTTACAGGCAATCAAGCACGGCATCTCAACACTCTCACTATGCTCATTATAGGGGTGATCGGAACAGGGGTGATCGGAAGCAAAAAGTGCCATTTACCAGCCGTCGCAAGTAAAGTCCCCTCGGATGCAAAGCCGCAAAGCAGGATTCGGCGGATAGAACGCTTCCTTGCTAATGATACTATTGATAGTAAAACTTATTATCTGCCTTATGTCGAGAGAGTGCTAAGCAACCTACCCGCCGGACCATTAGTGCTAATTATAGACGGAAGCGAAGTGGGGCGCGATTGTGTCATGCTCAGCATCAATGTGGTCTACAAGAAGCGGGCGCTGCCTCTGTGCTGGATCGTTGTCAAGGGGAAAAAGGGGCACCTCCCCCAAGAAACTCATATTCAGTTGCTTGAGCAAGCAGCCAAGATCCTGCCTGAGGATCGCAATGTTGTTTTTCTGGGTGATGGAGAATTTGATGGCGTACAACTGCTGGCGACCCTCCAGAAGCAAGGCTGGAACTACGTATGCCGTACAGCAAAAAATGTTCTATTGACGGAAGCTGGCCAACAATTCTCTCCCAAAGGCATGATTCTGGAGCGGGGAGATCGAATAGAATTGCCCGATGTTGGCTTTACAGCCGCACAATACGGGCCCGTTTTGGTGAGCATTATCTGGGACTCCCGTTGGGATGAGCCTCTAATTCTTGTCTCCAATCTTGATTTACTCGAGGAAGCGTATCATTTCTACCAGCGTCGCTTTCGGATTGAGACCTTCTTTTCGGATCAGAAGAGTCGTGGTTTTTACCTGAGTCATAGTCATATCAGCGATACTTCCCATCTGGAACGGCTTTTGATAGGGCTTTGTCTGGCCTACCTCTGGATCGTTTGCCTTGGTGCTTGGGTCGTCCAGACGGGGCGCGTCCCTTTGATCCATCGTGCGGATCGTTGCGACTGGAGCCTGTTTCACCTTGGTCTTAATTGGATAGAATATTGCCTCAACGAAGGGCTACCTCTGCGGACGCGTTTTCCGCGTTCTAAACGGAGACTCAAAAGTGTCGGGTAGTGAAAATGTGGATTGAGCTGGATGGCAAAGCCTACCGCTTTAGTTATTATTGGAACAAAGACACGGGCCAGGGAACGCACCCGTATTTCAACAGCCCTGTGGGTTGGGGAATCGCAACCCCAGCCAATAGTCAAACAGGGCGTGCCATGGCGGAGATCACGGCACCGGCGGATACGATCTTCCTCTCCGAGCGTGATGGACGCGTGATGGACGAGCACCTGAATGTCTTCCGCGATGCGAGACCGTATAATCCTGCGGTGACGAATTACTTCGATCCCAATCTTCAGGGACGAGGAACGGCGCGGCATAGCGGTGGAAGCAACCACGCGTTCTGTGATGGCCATGCCAAGTGGTTCAAGGTCGAGACCGTGAGTGGTATGAAAGATGGCGTGCTGGGCTGGTACTTCTATGCCAATAGTGTCACCGGAAAGTAGAAAAAGCAAAATTGTTTAAGAATCTTGACCATATTGCGATTGTCGTGCGGGATACAGAAGAGGCCCTAGCGTTCTACAGAGATCGTCTGGGGCTTCCCCTGCTCTTTACCGAGCTGCGCGACGAGCAAGGGGTGCGCCTGACACACCTCGACACGGGTACGGGAGTGCACCTTCAGCTTGTCCAGCCGCTCACGCCTGAGCACGCGCTGAGTAAGCATCTGGATGAGCGCGGCGAGGGGTTGCACCACTTTTGCTTTCTTGTGGACAGTGTCGCGAAAGCCATTGAGGAGCTTCCCGCACTCGGGCTACCGTCGCGCGACCCGAAGCCACGGCGTGGCCCCAACGGACGGCAAGCCGCGTTTATCCAGCCCAGCCAGACACGGGGCGTGCTGATCGAGATCACTTCGGAGCCAGAAAACTCTTGAGACAAACCATACTTTTAGACGATGACCCGACCGGTACCCAGACTGTGTCGGGTGTCGCCGTGCTGACCGAGTGGTCGGTGGAGACGCTGGCAAGTGAGCTGGAGCGCGGCAACGCGGGGTTCTTCGTCCTGACCAACTCCCGCGCCCTGAACACCGAAGCCGCCCACGCGCTCTACCAAGAGATCGGACGAAATCTCAAAGTCGCTTCTGCACAAACACAGATTCCCGTCCGCGTTCTGGCACGCGGAGACTCGACGCTTCGTGGGCACTTTCCCGCTGAGACCGACGCGCTCGATCAAGAGCTTGGCCCGCACTACCTCACGCTGATTGTCCCGTATTTTGAGGAAGGAGAGCGGCGCACGCGGGGAGACATTCACTATGTCGGGGAGACACCTGCCGCCCAGACGCCTTTTGCCCAGGATGCTGTCTTTGGTTTTCGCTCCTCCAACCTGCGCGAGTGGGTCGAGGAGAAAACCGCGGGCCGGGTAAAGGCAAGTGAGGTGGCCTCTCTCTCGCAAGCAACGCTTGAGGAAGGCGTTACAGCCACGACGGCCTTTCTCAGCACTTTACTCCCTAACACTTACTGCATTGTCAACGCCAATTTGCCCCAGCACACTCAGACGCTCGCGCAGGCCGTCTTTGCGCTCGAAGCCAGCGGCAAGCGCATTCTCGCCCGCACCGCCGCCTCGTTTGGTGCCGCTTGCCTGGGGCAGGAAAGCGCACCGCTGGCTATTCTCTCCGAACACGATACTGGCCCTGGTGGCTTGATCATCGTCGGTTCCCACGTCCCCAAGACCACCGAGCAGCTCGCGTATCTACAAGAGCAAGTTGTGCTGGATGCCTACGAACTTGGCACCGAGGACAGCACCGGTCTGGATGCCGCGCTTGCGGCAGGCCACGATGTGCTGATCTACACTCCACGCGCCGTGGTCTCGGGCGATCTGGCGACCAGTGCAGAGTTCTCTAGTAGGCTGGTGAATCTAGTAAAAAAAATCACGGTGCGGCCACGCTGGATACTGGCAAAAGGCGGCATCACCAGCTCGGATATCGCGACTCAGGCGCTGAATGTCAAGCGCGCTGAGGTGGTTGGGCCGATTCTTCCCGGAGTCCCCCTCTGGCGAACCGGCGATGAGAGCCGCTGGCCGGGGCTGCTCTATGTTGTCTTCCCCGGAAATGTCGGTGGCCCGGAGGCACTTTTTGCAGCGCGGGAGCGCCTGCACGGAGAGATAAATACGAATATGAAAACCACACTGAGTATCAAGGGCGACGCGTTCTTTATCAATGGCAAGCCCACCTACGCAGGCCGCACCTGGAAGGGCCACAAGATCGAAGGACTTCTGCTCAACTCGCGCGTCGTGCAGGCGACTTTTGATGACCTGAACCCCGAGACGCGCTCCCGCTGGGCTTCCCCGGATGGCATGCCCTACGATGCGGAGAAGAACACCGAGAGATTTATCGCCATGCTCCCGGAGTGGCGCAAAGCGGGCTTGCTCTCGTTCACGGTGAATCTGCAAGGCGGCTCGCCCGAGGGCTACTCCAAGTCGCAGCCGTGGCACAACTCCGCGATCAATGCCGACGGTAGCCTGCGACCCGACTATCTCAAGCGCTTGGAGAAAATCCTCAATCGCGCTGACGCGCTCGGGATGGCACCGATTCTCGGGATCTTCTACTTCGGCCAGGATCAGCGGGTAAAAGACGAGGTGGCGGTGATCCGAGCCGTGGACAACACCGTCGAGTGGTTGCTCCAGAAAGGCTGGCGTAATCTCCTGCTGGAGATCAACAACGAGTGCAATGTGGCTGCCTACGATCACCAGATCCTCAAGCCCGCGAGAGTTCATGAATTGATATTGCGTGCAAAAGCAAAAACACGAAGTGGACAGCGTCTACTCGTGGGCACGAGCTACGGCGGCGGCTTCGTGCCGCTGGAGAACGTGGTTCGCGCCTCGGACTTTCTGCTGATCCACGGCAACGGCGTCTCTGACCCCAAGCGCATCCCGCAGATGGTCGTCGAGACCCGCGCGGTGCCTGGCTACAGACCCATGCCCATTCTCTTCAACGAGGACGATCACTTTGACTTTGAGAAACCAAACAATAACTTTGTGGCCGCGCTCTCGCAGTACGCAAGCTGGGGCTACTTTGACTACCGTATGAAAGACGAAAAAATCGAGGAAGGCTACCAGTCTATGCCCTGTGACTGGGGTAGCAACTCGGCGCGTAAGAAGGGCTTCTTCAAGCTCCTCAAGGAGGTAACGGGCGCATGAATCAAGAGGGTAACGGGATGGTGACAATCGCTGGGGAGCTGAAGCAGTGGCATAAAGTGACGCTGAATTTGGAGGGGCCGTTTGCGCGGGAGATGGACAGTGCCCCCAATCCTTTCACGAATCTGGAGTTTACGGTGACATTTCGCCACACGTCGGGCAAGAGCTACAAAGTTCCGGGCTACTTCGCCGCCGATGGCAACGCCGCGGAGACGTCCGCAACCGAGGGGAAGGTCTGGCGGGCGCATCTCGCACCCGACCTGCCTGGCACCTGGACCTACGCGACGGAGTTTCTGCGAAACGACAAGCCCCTGCCTGCGTTTTACGGTAAGACGGGGAGCTTCACCGTGGGCAAGACCGACAAGGCCGGGCGCGATTTTCGGGGCAAGGGACGGCTTGAGTATGCCCAGGAGCGCTACCTGCGCTTTGCCGGAACAGGCGAGCGGTTCTTAAAAGTGGGGGCCGACGCGCCCGAGACACTACTTGCCTACGCGGACTTCGATGACACAATTGCCCCAAAGAAAAACGCTCCCCTCAAGACTGCGGGCTACCGCAGCTACCACAGCGGCAAGTGGCACATTGATGGCAAGGTGCTCGACGCGGGTTTTGATCGCTCGCTGAACGTGAACAGTCCGGGCAACTTCTTCACGGCAAGGGGGAGCGCTCTTGATGATAAGCCGGTGCGCCCCCCTGCCGACGAGAGTCGCTATTATCTCACGACTGCCACGGCGGACCACGCGGTCGAGTGCCTGAAAGATCACGCTACGAGTTATCCTAACCGGCCCTTCTTTCAGTACATTGCTTTCCATGCGCCGCACTTCCCGTTGCACGCGCTGCCCCAAGATATCGCCAAGTACCGGGATAAGTATCTTATGGGCTGGGACGCGATGCGCACGGCTCGCTTTGGCCGGCAGAAGAAAATGGGCATTACCCAGACAACTCTCTCCGCGCTGGAGCGGGACATTGGCCCGCCCTATGCCTTCCCCGATGACATTAAGAAGCTCGGCCCCGATGAGGTGAATCGCCCGCTGCCGTGGAGCGAGCTCACGCCGGAGCAGCGGCGCTTCCAGGCGACGAAGATGGCGATCCACGCCGCCATGGTAGACCGTATGGATCAGGAGATCGGGCGTATTATCGCGCAGCTAAAGGCAATGAAGGCCTACGAGAACACGGTTATCTTCTTCGCGTCCGACAATGGCGCCAGTGCGGAGCTGATGGTGCGCGACGGCGGCCACGATCCCGCCGCGCCGCCCGGCAGCGCGAAGAGCTACCTCTGTCTCGGCCCCGGGTTTTCCAGCGCCTGCAACACGCCTTTTCGAAGGCACAAGACCTGGGTTCACGAAGGGGGCATCACCACGCCACTCATTGCACACTGGCCCGCGGGCATCCGCGCCCGCGGGGAGCTTCGTCGCACGCCAGGGCATCTGATTGATATCGTCCCGACTGTGCTAGAATTAGCGGGTGTCCAGAAACCCAAGGACTGGAAAGGCGAGCCTCTCCCTGAGGCACCTGGTCGGAGCTTGGTTTCTGCCTTTGCGAAAGAGAGGCAGCTACCACGCGAGAGCCTCTGGTGGCTCCATGAAGGCAATCGCGCCGTCCGCGTCGGTGATTGGAAGCTTGTCGCGGCTAAAGGCGATCCCTGGGAACTCTACGACCTGCGCACTGACCGCGCCGAGCAGTTCAACTTAGCCGCGAAGCTGCCAGGTAAAGTAAAGGAGTTGGAGCGCGTTTGGCAAGATCAGACCGATCGTTTCACCGAACTTGCTCGAAAGACCGTTTCAGAGAGAAAAAAATGAAGAAAGTATCTATGGTGCTCTGTCTGATGGCAGGGTTGCTGATCTCGGGCTA
>NZ_JAYUPA010000897.1:0-8437 GCF_043760365.1 Armatimonas sp. | reverse complement strand
CGCCCTCTGCCGCCCGCCGCGCCGCCGTGCCGTGGGCAGTAATCAGCTCCTGGAGTTCGGCAATGGTCGGCACTTTTCGGGGTGCGCTCTTGCCCCGTGGCCCGGTTGTGGGCGTACTCGGAATCGGGCCGAAGATGGACACGCCTGGCAGTGGGCCAAACCCCGGATGGCAGAGCTGGGCAAAGACCTTCATCCCATGCCGATGCCCCGCCGCCGTCAGAGCCGTATAGCGCGGGATAATTTCGTCAGAGATATTTTGCATCCACCCCGAGCCAGGCATCGGCGAGGTCGCACCGATCACGAATAATCCCACCCCACCTTTGGCCCGTTCCTCGATGTAGGCCTCAAACGCCACCGATGGTAGCCCGCCATCCACCCACCAGCCCGCAAAGTGTCCGCTGATCACCACGCGGTTTTTCATCGTGACGCCCCGGACGCTCCACGGGGAGAAGAGAAGGGGAAACTGTGTCTGGTTCATGGGGGCATTTTACCTGTTAGACGAAAAAACGCCGCAGAACCCCCGGATTCTGCGGCTCTGCGGCGTCTTGGGATTTATAGTGTCAGTTGCGCGGGATGCGCTCGCCATTTTTAGCAAGCCAAGCAGCGAAGTCCTGAAGCTCGGGGTTGAGCGCCTTGGAGGTTATGATGCTCCGTGCGGCGCAGAAGTCGTCGTTGAAGTCGTGCTTGAACTGGAACATATTGCCCAGATCGTCCGCGCCCGGGAAGCCAAAGCTGCGGTAGAGCGCGGCAGGGACGGCATTGTAGCTGACTTCCTCACCAAAGACACCGCTCAGACCCATCGCCATACCAGCGCCTGTGATATGCTCTCCCGAGATCCCGACAGTCTTGCCGATCCACTCTGTGCCGCCTTTGAACACTCCGTAGGCGCACTTACCAATGTCCTCCCCCGCGATTCCAGGGAGCTTCTTGTCGCCCATCGGGAGCGTGATGGCGAGTTTGCCGTCCGGCCCGCGCTGTGGCCCCATGCCAAAGTAGATAAAGTTGTCCCAGTAGAACGAGGTTAAGAGCAAGGTAGTGGGAACGTCGCTGAAGAACGCATCGGCCTCACCCTTAGCATCGAAGTGCGGGACTTTGTACTTGCCCTGAAGCGTCGGCATGCGGTCATCGTCGAGCGGAACCCACTGGCGTGTATCCTCTAACGTGGACCAGATCACGTGCGCCACACCAGCCGACTTCGCCGCAGTTGCCAGGTTCTTCGCCTGCGCCAGCTCGGTCTCCGTCGAAAAATGCTCCCAGAAGTTGGTGACACAAAAAGCCCCGTGTGCTCCTGAGAACGCCGCTTCCAGGCTTGCGAGATCGTCGAGGTTGGCCGCCACCACCTCCGCCCCAAGCGCCGCCAGCGCCAGCGCCTTCTCCGAGTTCACATCGCGCGTGATCGCCCGCACTGCAAACGTCCCGGCGGGATCGCTCAGAATCGCTCGCACTAGGCCACCGCCCTGTGCGCCCGTCGCGCCAATAACCGCAATGATCGGTTTCGTACTCATCAATTCCATTCCTTTTCAATAATACTTCCAGTTGGAAGCGTCTATCCACTGTCACTAGAATACAGCGACGTTGCTGCAAGAGTTCCCCGAAATCTCCACAGAAAAATCTCCGATATCGCGTCTTCGATGTCGCGGAGCGAGCCCGCGTCGTTCCTGACGCTGGGGTAAAATAGGGTATGTTTGTCCCGCTCCTTTGTCTCGTCGCTCTCACGTCGCTCCAAGCCCCCGCGTCGATCACGGCTCGTCTGGAAAAGACACTTGCTGTTCCTACGCTGAGGCCCGGGACGGTCGGGATGCGTGTTGTCTCCTTGGACACAGGCAAGCTGCTCTTTGAGCGCAACCCGGAGAAATCGCTGATGCCTGCGTCGAACATGAAGATCGTCACGTGCTCCGCAGCTCTTGCCCTGCTGGGGCCGAGCTTTACCTACACCACGAGCGTTTATTCTCTGGGCGACGATCTGATTCTGAAGGGCAGCGGCGATCCCTCATTGGATTTTGCGCGGCTGAAAAAACTCGCGGAGGCCGTGAAAGCGGCGGGTGTCACCGAGCTCAAAGGCAAGCTACTCTACGATGCCTCCGTGTTCGACGCCGAAGCTCTGGGCGAGGGCTGGCAGTGGGACGACGAGGAGTTTTACTACTCCGCGCAGGTATCGGGGCTGAGCTGCGATGAAAACGTCGCGCTGGTACTCGTGAAGCCGGGAGCCGTTGGGCAGCCGCCTCTTGTGGAAGCGATCCCGTATCTCACGATAGAGAACAAAGCTGTCACCACCGACGGTAAAGAGCAGGCACTGAAGATCAGCCGCAAGCGTGGCCAGAACGTCATGGTGATTTCTGGCAAGCTCGGCGACAAGTCCGATGCCAAGCGCACCACGATCACGATGGAAGACCCGGCGCGCTTTGCCGCATTTCGCTTTGCGGAGGCACTTCGCGCAGTGGGGGTGAGCGTCCCCGAGCACGTGGTTCTCGAACCCGATATTGCCTCGCCGCAGTCCGCGCCTTTTGTGATCTCCGTCTCCAAGCCGCTCTCGCAGCTCGCGGCGGATTTTATGAAGCCCTCGGACAATCTCTTTGGCGAGTGTTTCTTAAAGACGCTGGGCGCCGTCAAGGGCAAGAAAGGCACCACTGCTGAGGGGGCAAAAGTGGTGCGCGAGTGGCTTAAGTCCCGAAATATTCCCACGGTTGGTTTCTATCAGGCCGATGGCTCCGGGCTCTCGCGCATGAACTTGGTGACGGCGCAGTTGCTGCTGGGGATCTTGCGGGATCGGGCAGGCGATGCGGACTTGCGTGCGGCGATGCCCGTTGGTGGTGTGGACGGCACGCTTAAGAATCGCTTCAAAAATACCCCCGCGCAAAACAACGTCCGCGCCAAGACCGGGACTCTCACCGGGGCATCGTCGCTCTCGGGTTATGTCACCAGTAAGGCGGGCGAGCGCCTCGTCTTCTCTATCCTCATGAATCACTACGACCGAGAGGGTGGAGCCAGCACTGCCCGCGCCCTACAAGATGCGCTCGTGCTGACGCTGGTGGACATGCCCCGCAAACGCTAGAGTATTAAAGACTTCGGCCAGAATGTTTCACCTTTTTGTCCTGTTAGTCGAAGACTCGTGGGAACATAGGGATAGGGATATTTCTTTCCGTTATCAAGACTACCCTCCGAAGAAGAAATAGTTACAAAACTCTCTTGGATTATCTTTAAGGTAAGCTCGGCATACTGAGGACGCCAAAACTCGATTTGCGAAAGAATTGCACTTTGCAGGCTTCGAGATGTTTTTAAAAATGGAACTTTATTATTAGTTAATTCAAGTAGCTCTTGATTAGAAGTCTGCAAGGTGATTCTGAGGCTTTGAAATGCTCGGTAACTAACAGGAAAGAATTCAGGAATCGCAATCGAAATAGGAATTCTATACTGGAGCCAAGTAAATGCACGAGCCATTTCCAAGTGGGTATCAATTGTAGCACCTTTATTGCGTTGAATTTTCCTTTTCCAGTTCTCTATTACTTCATCTGATACATCGGCGAGCCGATCTTGTGCCCAAGTTTTAGGCCAGAAGTAAAAAACACCATCTTGAAATTTACCTTCATATTGCCAGTTACGACAGAATTCATTCAGTAATTCGTAGACTGTCCCTTTAGTTTTTGTCAAAGTATCAATAGTGATTGGTGTCCCTAATTGAGTATATTTATAATATACTTCCACGATAAATTTGATGTCTGATATTTTTGCTAATTTTGAAAGTATAAAACCTATGTTGTTTTTTTCATTATTTGTTAAATTTTTAGTAAATTGTGAAATATCATAAATGATTTTATCATTTTTCGGTATTGTAAAAGTACCTTATTGTAAAAGTACCTTCATTTAAATGATCATAACGAACTAAAGTGTCTAGAACAGGACGCGCATTAGTAAGGGAATCAGAATCAGGATCTAGATCTATATCTAGAAAATATAAAGTGTATTGGTGAGTCTTCCAAGGATAATCACCACCTTGATCATTAATAATAAATAAAACGCGAGGATTAGATTTTGAAATATTCTTCTTAATTTTATATTGTTCTATATTTAGTGTTAGTTCACGTGAAATTAATGGGGTGACATTTTTCATAAGGAGATTATTGAAATCAGAATCGTTCATGACTAAGAGTATCTGTGAATATTTTGATTCATTCATGAAGTATCCAGGAGCCAACTCTCCTCTATATTTACGTTTTGTTTCAGGGCTTGCAATTAGAAGATTCTTCCAATCTTTAAGCATTTTTAACGCAATAAACTTCGTTTTTTCTAACTCATTGGCTTCGGCCGCTATTGCTTTTTTAGTTTTGATTAGTTTCGCGATTTTCTGATTTTCTAATATAGATTCATTAGCCCAAACATACCCGTCAACTTCTTTTAGTTTGTTAAGGAGGTTGGTTATTACTTTTTGTAAATTTGATTTGTCAATAACATTTGTTTGAATCCTAATATTTCCTGTTTTCCTGTCTATGTTGTAGATATATTGATTTGAATTGGGTAGATATTCTCTCAATGATTTTGGTCGATTTAAATCTCTCAAATATAAGTCAGATTGCATGATATTGATTCGGTTATAGCTATGTATCCGGATTTCGTTCCGATTTTGTTTGTCATTTTTAATGCGAGTTATCTATGACAAGGGGGATTATTCTTCAATACGTCTTATTTTTTCCTCTGTAATAGATAACTCACAATATATAATTTAATGATTAAGGTGCTGTGGTATAGTGTCCATCGCTACTAGGGCTGTAACTAGTCCCTTCTTTTTGCATTCCGCCATTATTCCGTGTCCAGTGAAATATATAACGATAATAAAAACCGCCACTCCCACCAAGCCCAGACATTTCAGTAGGGAGATGAATGGTTTTTGATTCTGCTGGATTACCCGTTTCTGCCCAGACCTGTTTACTGATAGGGTCATCGTTTAATAGAGCAACAGACGTTTGAGCGTTCAGATTAACTGTCCATGCTGCTGGATCGGCACCTGAACATCCTAAAACGTTCATTTGGTCTTTGTTTTTGTTAGACGCAGGGTGTGGGGAAACGTATGGTAAGTGTGCAACGGTGAAGGAAGGACTTCCCAAAAAACGCCTTGCCGATGAATTAGTGGTTAGTGGAACAGTGACAAAAGTTGCCAAGACAACCATAGCTGAAACGATCATCGAATTACTCCTCAACGAAAAATTGTGATCGAGACTCGGTTTTACAGTCGAGACTGAATCTGTTACAACGAAGTATAAAAGATAAAATCCATCATGTCAAGGTTCTAAGCTATGAAGATAACTGGATTTTATCAGCAAACGCTAGAAATGCCGTCCAATCCTCAGGGGTCAGGGCGTGCTTTCCGGGGCGCATGAACTTCTGGACGAGCTTCTCCTCGCCGCCGAGCAGCTTCCAGGTGGGGAGTGCGGCGTCTAAAAGCGAGAACTGGCCGTCGTAGTTGGCCCAGGTATCTTCTTGTGCGTTGGAGAGTAGGATCGGTCGGGGCGCGACGCAGGCGAGGAGGCAGTGCTGGTCGAATGGCAAGTCGGCGGTACGCTCGTTGTATTTTTTGTAGGCGTCGTTGAACCAGTGGGGGAAGGCCGTGTTGATGCGCTGGACGGACTCACCGATCGTGCCACGGCTCGGGGCCGCGCCGCCGGTTCCAGACTGATGGGGGATCACTGCGGCGAAGCGCTCATCGCGTGCTCCCGCAAGCAGTGTTGCCTTCCCGAGGCGCGAGTGACCCAAGGCAATGAGCTTCTTACTGTCAAGCTCGGGGACGGTCAACGCCCAGTCCACCATTCGCGAGAACCCCCACGCCCAGAGCGAGACGGCGCGATACTTTGACTCGTACAGCGGACACTCTTTCCGATCCGCTGCCAGCTCCTCGTAGCAAACTGTCGCGATCGCAAACCCACGACGCGCCGCCTCCGAAAAGCTCCACGCCGTTGGGCCGCTGTGCAGCGACTCGTTGCCGGTGAAGTTCAGCGCCAGAAAGGTCGGAGCTGGCTTGGTTTGCTTGAGGGGCAGGGTGAGCTGGAGCGAGACCGGCCCTAAAATCCCAGTGTGCAGACGAATGGTGCGCTGGAGAAAGCCGTCGCCGGGTTTCTCACTCACGACGGTCACTTTGGGGGCTTCGGCGGGGGGCGCTTCGCCGTACATCAGCTCCGTGAATTGTTTCAGTAGCTCCGGGCGGCGCTTGGTGCGCCACTGCTCTGCCGTCGTGCCTTTTGCAAAAATCTCGGGCAACGGCCCCGCGATGCCTTTTAAATCGTCCATAATACGCTACAATTTCCGCATGACAACGACGTATTCCTCTGAGTTTATCTTCCCTCTTGGCAAGCTCCACAGCCATAGCAGCAGTATTGTGGAGTTTCCGCGCGGGCAGCTACTGGTTTGTTGGTACATCGGTTCCGGCGAGCGCAAGGCCGACGATGTGCGGATCATGGGCGCGACAAAGCCACTCAAAGGCGGCGCGTGGTCAAGGCCCTTTGTGCTTGCGGACACACCGGGCTTCCCGGATACCAACTGCGTACTCGCCGTCAATGGCGACGGAAAACTCTGGCTGTTTTATGGGATGCAGCTCGACAACAACTGGGAGAACACACTTCTAAAATACAAAGTGGGGCGCAAGATTGGACAGTGGGACGATATGGGGGTCGTCCCGCTCAAGCCCGATGATTCGGTGTTTCCTGCCGAAGTTCGCGCCAAGCTGCCGCAAGTGCTGGCAGCCTATCCCGAGCTGGAACAGTATCGGGCCGAACTTCTCGCTATGGCCGACAACAAGCTCAAGCGGCGCATGGGTTGGATGGGGCGCTGTAAGCCGTTGATTGAGGGCAAGCGGATGCTCCTACCTCTCTACTCCGACGGCTATAATTTCTCACTGGTTGCCATCACCGACGACGGCGGCGCGACGTGGACGTGCTCTAAGCCGATGATCGGGGCGGGCGCGGTGCAACCCGCCCTCATCCGGCGTAACGACGGCACTCTTATAGCATTTTGCCGCAACAATGGCCCCGCGCCGCACCGAATACTGGTGAGTGAGTCCAAAGACAATGGGATCACATGGAGTGTGGCGATGCCTAATACGCTCCTTAATCCAGGCTCTAGCGTGGACATTCTCAAGCTCAAAGACAGCCGCTGGCTTCTCTGTTGCAACGACACGGAAGAGGGACGGCACCAGCTTGCACTTTCGTATTCTGACGATGAAGGCAAGACATGGACAGGCACGATTCACCTGGACGACAGCGAGAAGGCGAGCAAGTCGTACCCCTCGCTTTTACAGGCGTCCGATGGCTCGATACACATCACCTATAGCTTTAGCGCAACCGGCGGCGAAGCGATTCGGCACGCCCGACTCAGCTAACCTTGATGAACCCGAAGTAAAACACCAGCCCAATCAGTCCAAGCACGACAATCAGTCCAAATATTGTTGGGCCGTTGTTGGTCTTCGGTTTAGATTTTAGGGAATGTTGTTGCCGTGTGGCCATGGTCGGCATTGTACCAAATTTGTCACCGTGCGGCATTTTGAACCTTGCCAAATGAAACTGCGTCTTTGAGGGCAGAACACACTCCGGTGCTTCGAAAGGATCTTTAGACACCATGAAACTCAACTCTTTTTCGCTGCTCTGCGCCGCTGCTTTCGCTCTGACGGCCACTTCTGCACTGGCGCAAGACAAGCCCGGTAAGCCTGGCCAAGATGGTAAGCCTGGGCAAGCGGGGCAGCGGCGTGGAGCAGCGATGAACCCGAAGGCTCTGACAAAAGCACTGGAACTCACACCCGACCAGGAGAAGAAGCTCGAACCCGCCTTCAAGAAGCTTACCGATGCCCGTAAAGCCCTCAAGGACGTCACGGACGCGAAGGAAAAGCGCGAGAAGATGGCAGCTTCCACCAAAGAGCTGATGAAATCCGTTGAGGAAGTGCTAACTCCGGAGCAGAAGGTGAAGTTTGAGGAACTGAAGAAGAAGATGGAAGCCGGAGCGAAGAAGAAGAAAAAAGACGGCGGCAACTAAGTCGCAGTGAAAATCCGGGGTGCCCGAAAAGCGCCCCGGATTTTTTCATGCCAAAATCTCGCGTAAGATGCGGCCTTCGTCGGTGGGACCGATGAGACGGTTGTTGAGTCCCTGATACGGGTAGTTGAATTTGTAGGGATCGAGGCCGAGCTGGTGGAGAATGGTGGCCTGAAGATCACGGACACTGACCTTGTTCTCCGTAATGTAGTAGCCAAGCTCATCCGTGGCACCGTAGCTCACGCCGGCTTTGATTCCTCCACCTGCCATCCACATCGTGTAGGCATGTGGGTGATGATCCCGCCCGACAAAGCCTTTTTTGAGATCCTTGTTCACGTTGTTTTGCATCATGGGGGTGCGACCAAACTCCCCGCCCCAGACAATTAGCGTGGAGTCGAGGAGGCCACGTTGCTTGAGGTCTTTGATCAGT
>NZ_JAYUPA010000896.1:0-2995 GCF_043760365.1 Armatimonas sp. | reverse complement strand
CCCGCCGCCTTCAGCGACTCACTCGCGCCGTCGGTGCGCTGCTTACAGGACTCTATCTCGTCCACGGTCAGCACCGCAGCACCCACTTCGGCTAAGTTCCAGCCGCGCTTCTTTGCCTCTTCAGCAAGCGCTTTGCCAACATCTTTGCCGATCTCAGACGCGGAGATTCCCAGATACGCGACCTCGGTGAGCGGCTTGCCGTCGGGGCCGAGCAGTCTATCGTCTACGGTGAGCAGCTTGATGTTTTTCTCTTTGCACTTGGCAACAATGGTCGTGCCCAGCTTAGTATCCGGGGTGCAGATCACGAGGCCTTTCGCGCCTTGGGCCGCGATATTGTTGATCGCGCTGTCCACACCCTCAGCGTCTTTGGCTTCGATCTTGAGGAGGGTGAAGCCATATTTCTTAGCCGCTTCCTCAGCGAACTTCCACTCGGTCTGGAACCAAGGTTCTGCGGAGTCTTTGACCACAAACCCAATCTTGATATCGGACTTGGGAGCATCCGCAGGCTTATCACCGCCTGCGGCAGGCGTATTATTGCTAGGGCAACCCGTGAGCATCAGTGCCCCAAGGGCCGCTACCATCAGGAAATATCGTCGCTTCATACTGTCTGAGTTCGACAGAGCACTCTGGATTTCCTGCTAGAGCCTGGGGAAGAGAGCGTGGATCTCGGCGAGGACACGCTGGTACTCCGGGTCGCTGGTGATTCCTTCGCGCCAGGCGAGGCCGCAGGCCATGAGGTCAAAGACCTTTTGCACACGGGCACCAGGAATCGGCTGGCCGTCTGCGCTTCGGTCTCTTCCAAGAAGCCAGAGCGTGTCACAGGTCTCGACCGCAGCCTCGATATCATGGGTCACAAGAACAAAGGTCTTGTGCTCGTCCACGGCGGCGGCCTCGCCGAGTAATTTGATGACATTGTGGACGGCAACAGGATCGAGGCCCGAGAACGGCTCGTCCATGAGAACCAGAAACTCGGAGCAGAGCAACTGCTGGGCAATGGCGACGCGTTGACGCTGGCCACCGGAGAGCTGGATCGGATACTTATTGGCGTGCTCGGCCATCCCGAAGCGCTCCAGCAGGTTCATGGCTTTTGCCGCATCGTTGTTCGTGGCGACCAGTAGATTGGAGAGAACCGTACGGTGGGCAAAAAGCGGGTAGTCCTGAGCGACCACACCCACCGTTCCGCGCTTCACGGGATGGGCATCGGCTCCCAGCAAGACTTTCCCACTTGTGGGTTCCATCAGCCCTGCGAGAATGCGAAAGAGCGTGGTTTTTCCGACACCCGACGGTCCTAGTAGGCCGACTATCTGGCCTTGCTGCCGCCCAGGGATATGAACATTCTTGATCTCCGCATTGACCTCTTTTAAGATCGGACGGCCATTGTAACTGTGAGAAATACTCTCCAGCTTGAGCAGCGTCTCGCGCATCTCGTAGTGGGTATTTGGGGTGCTCATGCGTCGCTCCGCTCTTTATTGAGATCGGCCCACGGGCAGATAATCTGCCGGACCAGGCCCACGGCGTAGTCTTGGAATAGCCCCACACAGAGCACAATCAGCTGGATGGCGAAGACCTTGTCCATGTGAAAGTACTTGCGCTGAATATCCAGCGCTACACCCAGCCCACCCTCGCTACGGTAGAGCGCCTCCACCATCGGTAGGAGTGTCCAGGTGATCGCGGCGTTCTGGCGCACGGCATCGAAGACTTTGTCTATTGTCCCCCGAACCACCACCTCCCAGACCACGCGCCACTCCGAGAGCCGGAGCGTGCGGGCGTAGTCGTACTGTGACCGAGGGATCTCGGCAATAATCGAGAGCAAGGAAGTTAGCAGAAAGACGCTCATACCCAGCGTCAGCATCGCAAGCTTGACAGGCCGATCTCCTCCGAACATGAGCGTGAAGACTACTGAGAAGCCCACCAGCGAGAGAAAGCGCCCACGCGAGACCACGAGTGCCAGGGGGCGAAACACCGGGATCACGGTGAGATAGGCCAAGCAAGTTGAGATCACCGTGGAGAGCGCCAGGGCCTGCATAAAGAGCCCGAAGCTGACAATAAGCTCCTGCCCGATCCCTCCGCGCCAGAGCTCGCCCAGCGCGGTGAAAACCTCGCCGGGGCGTGGCAATACCTTAAACGGCGATGCCAGCCAGATAATTAAGAATAGTGCCGCCTCCCCAAGAAGAATCAAACGAAACGTCGCTGGGGAGATGACTTTATTGGGAGTGAAAATTCCCATGTTTTTTCTTTCTCCCCCGCTGAACGGGGGGGAGGGGATACCTAGTTTGCTCTCAGTACAATCTCAACACGACGGTTTTTCGCCTTGCCCTCATCGGACGTGTTCGGAGCGAGCGGCTGTGTCTGGCCGTGTGCTGTAACGCTGATGCGACCTCGGAAGTTAACCGGGGCTTGTTTCTCCAACCAGCTCTTCACGGCAAACGCCCGCGCCTCAGAGAGCTGCATGTTCTTGGTGGGGTCCCCAACATTGTCCGTGTGCCCATGTATCTCCACAGTCATGTTTGAGGCCACCAGCAAGTTACGCTTGAGCTTCTCCAGATCTTTTACCGAAGTAGGGTTGAACTCCGCCTTTCCCGTGACAAACTGAATCGGCCACTTGCTCTTGGATCCCTCGCCGTCAACAGGTTTCCCCGGCTGTGTCGGTTTGATCCTGGCGATAAGAGTGGTCTCGCCCGCCTTAACCGCCCCTGAACCCGCTTTTGCCAGGACCGCTTTCAGGTAAGACAGATCCTGAACCTGATCCGCCGAGGGGTAGCTAGGCACGATCTCGGGGTACTGCTTGACGACAAGATCCCCAAATACTTTGTAGACCGCCGAGTAGAGGTTCGCGGAGCCCTGTGCCAGTCCGAAGGTAAAGGCCGCATCAGAGAGGTTGTTGGCACGGGAGCCACCGAGCTCGACACTCAGGCCAGTCTTGTCTTTTTCGGTGACACCTTTGTAGTACTTCTTCCAGTAGGCCGCATCGCTCTCTTTGTAGACCACGGCGCTG